>CALLZJ010000302.1 GCA_937858435.1 uncultured bacterium | reverse complement strand
CCGTGGGGGCTTGGCCGACGGGAGAAGCGAGGTTGGTCATGGGAGAGGCCAGCGTGTTGGCCGGCTGGATGCGACCGCCGCTGAAGGTGGGGGCGAAGCTCGGCTGCGAGAGATTGAATTGCGGCTGGCTAAAGGTCTGGCCGGCCATGCCCTGGCCCATGCCCCCTCCACCCATGCCGCCGCCGCCCATCCCGCCACCGCCCATTCCGCCTCCGCCCGTGCCGCCGAGCCCCTGGGCCCAGGTCAAGCCGGGCATGGCCAAGGCGGCCAACAGCCACAAGCTGCCACGCAGCATCGAATGGATGGACATAAGCGTCGCCCTCGTTCCGGTCACTCGGCGGATGGACCCAGATCAATCATCGCCTGATCGACTCGCGAAGACAAGTTAAGTTGCCCTGCGTGAGCCGATTTTCACGTTTGCCTGCTCAAGGTCCCTGGAGGGCTCCGAAACGGCTAGGTCCAGGTTCCCAGGCCTATCAGGATGGATCAAAATGAGCCCCTCGCCCTTTTTTCCAGCTTGTTCCATTTTTCACTTGCGTCCCCTAAAGGTGGACCTTACCGTATGACCAGGTTGTTCGGTGCCGGCCTGCCCGGCCATGCTTCATCGTCTGGAGCCTATTCAGATGCGTTGCCGCTTCATTCGGTCGCTTGTGTTCTCCGCTCTGTTCATCCTGCCGTCGCCCGGCGCGGTCCGTGCCCAAGGCGGGCAAGGGGCCTACACCTGGGAGTCGCTGCCCGATCCGGTCAACGTTCCCAGCATGCCCTTGCTGTCCCTCGTGGCAGTCAACTTCGACCCCGGCGTCAGCGCTCAGGCCTTCGCCCAGGTCCATGGCCTCACCATCGACCGGCAGTTCGTCGGCGACCCGCACACCTGGGTCTTCAATGCCGGCTCCGTTGCCCGGGCCACACAGCTTCTGCCGCAACTCCAGCAAGCGACCGGCGTCCGCTTTGCCTACCAGGACCGGATCGCGGGCTACACCCTGGGTTCCTTCACGCCCAACGACACGATCTTCAACAACCCGGCCGCGCCGAATAATTTCGGCGGCCAGTGGCACCTGGGCAACAACATCTCCGGGGCCAACGTCAACGTCGCTCCTGCCTGGACCCGGAACGTCACCGGGGCCGGCGTGGTGATCGGCATTGTCGACTCCGGCGTCGAGGGCGGGCACGAAGACATCGCGCCGAACTTCTCGGCAGCCAACTCGTTCAACTTCATCACGGGTTCGCCCACGATCACGCTCAACAATGGCACGGGTCCGAGTGCCGACCGCCACGGTCACGCGGCGGCCGGCGTGGCCGCGGCTCGCGGCGGCAACGGCATCGGCGTCACCGGCGCCGCCCCCTTCGCCACCGTCTCGACCCAGCGTGTCTTCAACGGCGACAATTCTGCCGGCACGGACACGATGTTCGCCAATGCTACCACCTTCAACAGCAGCGGCGCCAACACTAACATTAAGATCAAGAACCACAGCTATGGCTTTAGCGGCAACTACCAATCCGATACGGCCCAGGTCAACGCGCTCATCACTTCCTACAACGCGGGCACCATGCATACCGTGGCCGCGGGCAACAATCGCGGCTTTACGGGTGAAGATGCCAACCGCCAGATGTTTCAGAACAGCTACGCCGCGATCACCGTGGCCGCCCTGGGCCGCAACGGCGTCTTTGCCGACTATTCGAGCTACGGTGCCAACGTCTTCGTGACGGCCCCTTCGAGTTCCTCGGGCCAACTCGGCATCACCACCACCGACCGCACCGGTTCGGGCAACGGCTACAACGGTAGCGGCGACTACACCTCGCCCGTCGATCCCAATCACAACTACACGGCCGGGTTCGGCGGCACCTCCTCCGCGGCCCCGCTCGTGGCCGGCGTCTTGGCCCTCGGCAAGGAAGTCAATCCCAACATGGAGACCCGGCTGGCCAAGCACATCCTCGCCCGCACCAGCACGATCGTCAATGCCGGCGACGCCACCGCCACCAGCGACGGCGGCTGGCGCACCAATGCCGCCGGCTTCACCTTCAACCAGAACTACGGGTTCGGCCTCATCAATGCCGACGCCTTCACCTTGATGGCGGCCGTCATGGAGGTGACGCCGCGGGTGAACATCCTCTCCGGCACGCAGAACGTTGCCGCGGCGATCCCCGACAACAACGCGACCGGCATCACCCGGACCTTCGTCAACAACACCTCGGGCCTGATCGAAGAGGTGATCGTCAACATGAACATCACCCACGGGGCCCGGGGCCAGCTCGAGATCTACATCACCAGTCCCTCGGGCTACACGAGCCGGCTCACCCGGGCCTTTAGCACGGCGGGCGGTTCGAACATCAACTGGAATTACCTGACCAACGCCTTCTGGGGCGAGGATGCCCAGGGCACCTGGTCCGTGAACGTCCGCGACCTGTCGGGCGGGACCACGGGCACATGGAACAGCTTCAGCCTGACGATTCACACGGGGACGATTGTGGCGATCCCCGAACCGGCCACCATCGCCTTCCTCGGGCGCGGTCTAGGTGGGGCGGGCTTCGCCTGGCTGCGCCGCCGCCCCCGCCAGGCCGAAGAGCAGATCCGCGCTGACCTGACCAGCGAATAGCGATCGAAGGTAGCCGCAGGCTTTAGCCTGCGTACGGGCAGGCCGCTTCCGGGAACGCAGACTAAAGTCTGCGGCTACCACTCTGTGGTTACCACTCTGTTCTCACCCGGGCGGCGAGCGCCAGCGCCGCCGTTTCCACCCGCAAGACGCTTGGTCCCAGCCGCACCCGCTGCCAACCCCGGCGCTCGGCCTCGGCCACTTCATCGGCCGTGAGCCCGCCCTCGGGGCCGACCCATGCTACCGTTCCGACCATGGGCCCGCTCACCACGACCTCGCCCCATGCAACTCCGCCCGGGTCGGCGAACAACCGACGTTCCGGCAGGTGAGGGTCGGCGAGTAGACTGGCCAGGGAGAGCGGCTCATCCACCTGCATCAGCTTGTTGCGGCCGCACTGCTTGGAGGCCTCGATCACCGTTCGCCGCAGCTTCTCCGTCTTGCCTGCTCCGGGCTGAACCACGGACCTTGCCGTCAGCAGGGGTATGAACCGAGTCACGCCGAGTTCGGTGAGCTTTTCGACCAGGAAGGTGGCCCGATCACCCTTGGGCAGCGGGGCGGCGATGATGAGCGGCTGGGGCTGCTCCCGGTCGGGGAAGACCGGCTCCTGGACGTGAAGCTCGACTTGGCGTTTGCCGACCGTGCTCACCTGGGCTGTCCATTCCGCCCCGTCGCCGCAGAACAGCACGACGGTGGCCCCCGGGCGGACGCGGCAGACGACGGCCAGATGATGGGCCTCGGGGCCGGTCAGCGTGTAGGGGCCTGGCGTGGGGGGCGAACTGACGTAAAATCTTTCGGCCATCTGTGGTATGGAGTAGGTTGAGCGGACAGGCCGCTCTTGCCAAGGAGGGTTCTATGGGCACGGCACCCGAGGCCAAGTCCGGTCGTGGCACGCCCCCCAACCTGCGGGGGATGCGGCAGCAGCTTGATGCGCTCGACGACCTGCTGGAAAAGATGCTCCACCTGCCGCTGCCGGTCGTGGCGGAGCGCCGGGACGTCGTGGCGGCGCCTGGCCTAAGGCTGGCGGCGCCTGGCGATGACGTGGCAGAGGCTGGCGTGGACACCCCGGAGGCCGAAAACACTGGCGCAGGCGAGCCGGCGGACGTGCTGCGGCTGCCGACGACGCCCGAAGTGGCCATGCAGAATAAACTGGCGGCGGCCGAGTCGCTCCTGGCCCGGGCCGTCGACCTGGGACGGGGTGGAGAATCTGCCGGCCCGCCGATGCCGGAGCCGCGCCTCTACCCTACGATGACGATGCCGGGCCCGACCCCGGCCGTTTTGCAGGTCAGCCAGCCCACGGGCACTCCGGTCGACGAGACCGGGCCGGGGGACTGGCGGCGGCTGGTGCTCGGCTGGGTCGGCATACTGCTCCTGCTTGGGGCGGCGGGTTTGGCTTTGGGTCGATGGCTGGCCCAGCCCTAGGGCTCGAGGTGAGGTAGCGAGATCGGAATGAGTTCCACGCCGCAGGCTGCCGACACCCCGACCCCCGTGCCGGTGCTCCCGTTCCCCGGGCTGGCCGCCCTCCTGAGTCTCGTGATTCCCGGTCTGGGACAGATGGCCCAGGGGCTGGCGAGCGGCCGTCCCCAGCGGCTCATCAAGGGCATCCTGTTCTGCGTCGTCCTGCTCGGCATGTTCATGTATGGCCAATGGCTGGGCGACTGGCGGAACGTCTACGTGCCCCACTTCCAGGAGTATCTGATCGAGAGTCGTGAGGGTCTGGCCTATCGCCTCTGGCCCACGAACCGGGTCATGCCGCCCTTCCTGGGTAATCTGCGGACGCGGCTGCAATACGTGGCCCAATTTTGGATCGGGGCGGCCGCCTGGCCCGCGCTGTGGAACTACTTCCAGCCGGACCGGCCCATATTTGGCTCCTATCAGCTTTCGCCCGGGTCCATGCGAAGCGACGAAGTCCGCGGCCGGGAGGCGGTCGTCCAAGCCGCCGACCAGGAAGAGTCGGATCGGCAGTTTCGCTCCGACCGCAGCCAGGACATCGCCTGGATCTACACCGTGATCGCGGGCATTTTGAATCTGCTGGTGATCTACGATGCCTGGGCGGGGCCCGTGCGGCTGGCGCCCGCCCCCAAGTCCGCCCCCCGCTGAGCCTGGAGAAGCCCGTGCTTGCTGCCGCCCTGGTCCTGCTCGCCTCCGACCTGAGCCTTTACTGGCACCTGCCGATCATGATCGTGCTGGTAAACCTCGTCTACAGTGCCTCGCGTTACGACGACCTCAGGCAGATCGCCAGTCATGCGGCTCGGGGCATCCTCTACATCGTCATCTTTCTGGGCGGCGTTTTGCTGCTGCTGCTGGGACTGCACCACGTCCTGGCCCGCTGGATGTAGCCGAGGACCGCGCTTCGGGACCGCGAAAAGCTGCGAGCCGGGGCCGGCCATGGCCGTTCGGGAAATGCTCGTAAAATAGCCGGACGACTTCCTTCGCCAACCGAGGAGGCCCCCGTGCCCGCATTCACGCTCACCGTCGACCAAGGCATCGGCATCTTGACCTTCGACGTCCCTGGGGCGAAGGTGAACACGCTTTCGACGCCCAACTTCATCGAACTCAATGCCCTGCTGGGCGACCTGGAGAAGCGGACCGATCTCAAGGGGCTGATCCTGTGCAGCGGCAAGCCGGGGCAGTTCATCGCCGGGGCCGACCTGCACGAACTCGGCGCCCTGGCCTACGTCACAAAGGATCAGGCGATGGTGGGCCTCAAGGGGGGCCATGACACCTTCAATCGGCTGGCCGCCCTGCCCTATCCCACCGTGGCCCTGGTCGACGGGCCGAGCATGGGGGGCGGCACGGAACTGGCCATCTCCCTTGACTACCGAGTGATCTCGACCAATCCCAAGGCCTCCATGGGTCTGCCCGAGACCAAGCTGGGGCTTATCCCCGGCTGGGGCGGCACGCAGCGCATGCCCCGCATCGTGGGCATCCACCATGCCATCGAGATGATCACGGGCGGGGAGCCGTTCCGCCCGGCCAAGTGCGTGGCGACCGGGCTTTGTTTCGATGCCGTCCCCAGCGAGAAGCTCCTGGAGGTGGGCAAGGCCCTGGTCGAGCGGAGCCAAGCCAGCGGCGAGTGGAAGGAACTGCGAGCCCGGAAGAACCAGCCGCTAGGGCTCACCGAGACCGAGCTGTTCTTCGCCATGGGTGTGGCCGAGGGGTTGGTCCGCGAGAAGACCAAGGGCCACTATCCGGCGCCGCTCATCGCCCTGGCGGCGATCAAGGAGGGCGTCAACCTGCCGCTCGCCGACGGCCTGGAAGTGGAGAAGCGGCTGGCCACGCAGGTGATGGGCTCGCCGATCTCAGCCAATCTCATCGCCATCTTCTTCATGACCAACAAGCTGGAGCGGGACTCGGGCGTCGACAACAAGGAAGTGAAGCCGCGCGAGGTCAAGAAGGTGGGCGTGCTCGGGGCCGGGCTGATGGGGGCGGGCATCGCGACGGCCGCTGCCCGGAGCGGTTTCCCGACGGCCATGGTGGACGTGGAAGACAAGTTCGTGGCGGCCGGCATGAAGCGGGCCCAGGACGTGGTCGGCGGCCGGATCAAGATCGGCCGCGCCAAGCCCGAGGACATGGTGGCGCTGCTGTCGCTGCTGCACGGCTCGACCGACCGCAAGAACTTCGCCCAGTGCGACGTCGTCGTGGAGGCGATCACGGAGAACGAGGAACTGAAGGTCTCCGCCTACAAGGAACTGGCCAGCCTCATGAAGGCAGACGCCATCATGGCCAGCAACACCTCGACCATCTCGATCACGCGGCTGGCCCAGCATTGGCCCAGTCCCGAGCGCTTCGTCGGCATGCATTTCTTCAATCCGGTCGACCGCATGCAACTGGTCGAGGTAATCCGCGGGGCCAAGACCAGCGACGAGACGGTGGCGACAGTGGTGGCCCTGGCCAAGCGGTTCAAGAAGACGCCGATCGTGGTCCGCGACTGTGCCGGCTTCCTGGTCAACCGCATCCTCTTCCCCTACATGGTGGAGGCGATCGTGCTGCTGCAGGAAGGGGCGAGCATGGACGAGGTGGACAAGGCGGCGACGCGGTTCGGCATGCCCATGGGGCCGATCCTGCTCCAGGACGTGGTCGGGCTGGATACGTCCTACTATGCCGGCATGGTGGTGGCCAAGGCCTACGCCGACCGCGTGGCCGAGACGCCGCTCCTGGGCGACCTGGTCAAGGCGGGGCGGATGGGGCAGAAGTCCGGGGCTGGCTTCCGCAAGCACGAGGGCAGAAAGAGCCTGGCCGACCCGGCCTTCGAGCCCTTCCTGGCCAAGCATCGCACCGGCTCCAAGACCTTCACCCCCGAGGAACTCACGGACCGGCTGTTCCTGCCCATGCTCTTCGAGGCGGTCCGCACTCTCGAGGACGGCATCGCTCGTGATCCCGCCGACCTGGATATGGGGCTGATCCTGGGCCTGGGCTTCCCGCCCTTCCGCGGGGGCATCCTCCGCTGGTGCGACAGCGAGGGGGCCGCGGCCATCTGTAGCCGGGCGGAGAAGTATGCGGCCCTGGGCAAGCGTTTCCATCCGCCCGAGATGCTGAAAAAGCTCGCCAGTTCGGGCGGCCGCTTCTTCCCGGTGCCCAAGGATGCTCCCAAGTGGGGCGGCTAGGCGGCAGCGGCTCGGGGAGCCAGTTCCGGACCTCTCCATGAACGTTCATGCGATCATCATGGCCGGGGGCGGTGGGACGCGGTTCTGGCCGCGCAGCCGTGCTCGTCGGCCCAAGCAGTTCCTGGCCCTGACGCGGTCGCTGCTGCAGCAAGCTTGTGATCGGCTGGGCGGAGTGATCCCGCCGGGCCAGACCTGGGTGATCACGGCGGGCGCGCAGGCCGAACTGGTGCGTGAGCAGTTGCCTGAGTTGTCCGCCGATCAACTCGTGGCCGAACCCTTGGGCCGCGACACGGCGGCGTGCATTGCCCTCGGGGCGGCCCTGGTCAGCCGGGCCGACCCCGAAGCGATCATGGTGGTGACGCCCGCCGACCACGTCATCGAGCCGGCCGCTCTCTTTCAGTCCACGCTGCACGCCGCCGTGCAGCTTGCCCAGGAGCACCCTCGGGCCTTGATCACGCTGGGCATCCCGCCCACGTTCCCCGCGACGGGCTACGGCTACATCCACCGTGGTCCCGCCCTGCCGAGCCGCAATGGCATTGAGGCCTTTCGCCTGTTGGCCTTCAAGGAGAAGCCGGCCCTGCCTGACGCCGAACGCTATCTCCACGGCGGGGAGCACTTCTGGAACAGCGGTATCTTCATTTGGAAGGCCTCAGCCATCCTGGCGGAACTGCAGCGGCTGCGGCCCGAGTTGGCCGCCACCGCCGCCCGGATCGCCGCCGCCTGGTCCACCCCCCGCCAGGCCGAGGTCTTCGAGGCGGAGTATGCCCCCCTGGCCCGCATCAGCATCGACCATGCCGTCATGGAACATTGCCAGGAGGCACTGGTCCTGCGGGCCCCCTTCACCTGGGACGACCTGGGCAGTTGGCCCGCTCTGACCCGCCATCAACCCCAGGACGCGGCCGGCAACACCGTCCTCGATACGCAGCACCTGGGGCTAGACACCCGGCAGTGCATCATCGTCGGCGACGGCAGCGACCAGCTCATCGCCACGGCCGGCCTAAGCGACCTGCTCATCGTGCGGGACGGCGGCGCGGTCCTCGTGGCCGACCAGCGCGATGAGGCAGCAATCAAGCGGCTGGTCGAATTGCTCAAGGCCAAGGGGCTGGAGCGCTTCCTGTGAAGCCCGGGTGCCTGGTGGGCGTGGACTTCGGCACGCGGCGGGTGGGCCTGGCCATCAGCGATGCCGAGCGCCGCATCGCCGTGCCTTTGGCCGTGTATGAACGGCAGACGGTGGCCCGAGATGCCGAACACTTCCGGGCGCTGGCCCAGAAGGAAGCGGTGGCGGGCTGGGTGGTCGGCCTGCCCGTCCACATGAGCGGGGCCGAAGGCAAGTTGGCCCAGGACGCCCGTCGCTTCGGCACCTGGCTCAGTGCGACGACGGGCCTGCCGGTGTGCTACTGGGATGAGCGACTCAGCTCGGCTCTAGCCGATCGCTTACTCGCCGACACGGGAATGAAAGCGCGGCAGCGGCGCGGCCGACTGGATCAAGTGGCCGCCCAGATCATCCTGCAGAGCTACCTGGAGGCCGGCTGCCCCGAGCCGGAGCCACCGCCGCCCCTGCACGATGGCGCTTGAGCGGCGGTGGCGATGAGGACGGACGTGCTAGTTGAACTCGTAGCCGATGTAGAAGCTGATGCGACCGTCTGGCAGCCGCGTGATGTTGGTGATGTAGACCGGCAGCCCGCCTCCCTTGAGCGATCGGCTCGAAGGGGAAGTGAAGGGCGTGAAGGCATTGTTCGAGTTGCTCGGATAGGGGACCGATGTCAGAAAGCGATTCGGACCCTCTGGCCCAGCGATGCCATGCGACTCCTCGAGCACGGGCCGGTTGTCGACGATCCGCCAGATGAGGAGTCCCTCGTTGGGCAGATCGCGATCGAAGGCGCGGGCGGCCCGGTTCTCCAGGAGCAGATACTCGCTGCCGTCGGGCCGGACAATCACCTTGAGACACTCATTCGGTGAAGCCTGGATCGGGGCCAGCACGATCTTCTGCTTCTCGGTCGGATCGATGACGACGGGCTTCAGCCAGCCCATTTGCTCCTTGCACCACGCGGAGAAGTGGAGTGGCTTGCCATCGCGGCCGTGCCCGGTCGCCATGGTGCACCAGATGCCTAGACCTTCCGAGCCGGGAGACTCCGGCCGGGCATAAAGGTCGGGCAGCCCGAGCATGTGGCCAAACTCATGCGTGATCACGCTGATCGAGTCCATCCGCCGCGAGCCCTCCGGGCAGATGAAGTAGTTGAGGCGACGGCCCTGGTAGAAGACGGTCGAGCGGTGGGGCCAGTAGAGCCCGCCGCGATTCGTCTGGTAGCGGTCGCCGGCGTAGAGGAAGAACACCCCGTCGAAACCTTCGAGCACGTCCTTGCCTTCCCGCTCCCGCAGCAGGTCGAGGGCTTCGGTCAGGAGGGCAAAGCGATTGGTGTCGTTGGCATACTCGGCCCGCTTGCGTTTGACCTGTACCCAGTCGAACGCCTTGCCCTGGACGCCGAACTGACCGTACGACTGTTCGAGGAAGTAGTCGTTCATGCTGCCATAGACGGTCTGGCCCGTGGGGCTCTTCTGGATGTAAGTCCCGCGGCTGAAGAGGGCCTGCTCCCAGTCGTAGCGTGAAACGAGCGGATTGGGGCCCACGTCCGGGTAGCGAATGGAGACGATGGCCAGGCGGTAGACCGGCTTCTTGAACAGGCTGCTCATTCGCGTGTCCCAGCCGGAGGTCGGCCGGCCGCCCATCGCCTGCACCTGGACGTTGACGCCGATCTCCTGTTCGCCACGGCGGACGATCAGAGCCACGGTGTCGCCGTCCTTCTTCTGGGTCATCACGTCATTGATCTGGCTCGGCGAGCTTATCGAGATGCTGTCCATGCGGACGATGATGTCGCCGGGCTTGAGGCCCGACCGCTCCGCCGCCGAGTTGGTGGTGACCGCTTCGATCTTGGCTCCTTGGGGGTCTTCGGTGGTACGGACGCCGATGGTGAGACGGCCGGCGAGGGTCGGCAGCGTGAGCGGCCGACTCGTGGCTGCCAGCGTGGTCTTGGCCACTGTCTCCTCATCGCCACGCCGGACCTTGAGTGCCACCTCGGCGCCGGGTTCACGGCTGCGGATCAGATTACCAAACTGCTCGATGCTGGAGACGGGCTTGTCGTCGAAGGCGACGAGCACGTCGCCGATCTGGAGGCCGGCCTTGGCGGCGGGAGAGCCGCTCTCCACCACGTCGATGACGAAGCGCCCGGCGGCGAGTTCGCCCAGGGCCACGCCGAGGTAGGCTGGCTGAGCGTTCTCCACGCTGGCCGCCCGACTGACGCGGGTCGTGACGACTTCGTTGAGCGTGCGGAAATCAGCCCAGTCGGCGGCCTTGCGATCGACCACGCGTGGGTCTTTCGGATGCGGCTGCGGATCGGCTGGCGTCTCCGCTGCCAGCCTCGGCACGAGAATCAGGACCGCGGTCAACAAGGCCAGCCCACGCCGCGACATGGGAACCTCCAGCTTTGGGAGAACGAAAAAGGCGCAGCCCGGTACCGACGCGGGCCTACCGACTCCTGGCAATTATAACCCGCACTTTTACGAGATTTCTCCGGAAAAAATCATGAGAATGGTCCCAGGGGATTGCAGGGGCCCTGAAACCGCTTCGAGCTTGGATCAAGAACCCATGTCGGAACGTGCATTGACGGCGCTGGAGTCTGCCATCCAGGTCGACCCCGGTGGGCGGGGGCTGGGACGGCTCCCCGGCCCCAACTTGTTCTCAGCGTGCGCTGGCGACCTGGCCCGGGCCTGCACTCGCTTGGCCAGCCTGCCATCGGCCAGCCGGGTCGGCCTCTTCACCGGTTTCTTCGTCGTTTCGGCCGGCGCCGCGGAGACCGATGGTCCATTCGGTACCGTCCTCCTGGCCGAGGTCCTGGCGCGGCTGGGTCATCGGCCTGCGATCTTCAGTGACAGGCACACGCTGCCTGGGATTGCACTCGCCCGGGCCGACCTGCCTCGAGACCTCCAGAGCGCCATCGAGGTCGTGAACCTGGCCGACGGGTCCCCCTGGTCAGCCGGTTGGGACGACTTTCAGATTCTGGTCGCGATTGAACGGCCAGGCCCCGGAGCCGACGGACATCTTCGCTCCATGAACGGAACCGTCATCACGGATCATCACGGTCCCGCTCACCTGTGGTTCGAACGTAGCCCCGTGCCGACCATCGGCGTCGGCGACGGCGGTAACGAGATCGGCATGGGAAAGCTACCGGTGGAGTTGATCGCCGCTCATGTGCCTTATGGAGCCGAAATCGCTTGCCGGCTGGCAACGACAGATCTCATCGTGGCCGGGGTCAGCAACTGGGGCGGCTATGCCCTTGCTGCCGGCACCGCGCTGCTGCTCGGCCGCCGGGACCTCTGCGCCTGTTTCGATCCGGATCGGGAATGGCACCGCTGGGCCGAGGTGCTGCCGCGGTCTGGCCTGGTGGACGCCCTGACCCACCGCGCCGAGATGCGAGTAGACGGGCTGGAGTGGGCCACTTATATTCGACCCTTGGCAGAGATTTACGCGCTCCTGACCCGTGGGTGACCCATGGCTTTCACCGACTACCATCTCTACTTCGACGACGTGGCCGTGGGCCAGAGCTGGGAAACGCCAGGCCGCACCGTCACGGAGACCGACATCGTCAACTTCGCTGGCCTTTCAGGCGACTACAATCCGATCCACGTCGACCAGGAATATGCCAAGACCACGCCCTTTCGCCGCATCATCGCCCATGGACTCTTGGGTATGGCGGTCAGCAGTGGCATCGGACTCAACAGCCCGCCCATGCGGACATTGGCCTTCTTGAGCATCAAGGAGTGGCAGTTCAAGGAACCCATCTTTGCTGGCGACACGATCCACGGCGTGAGCACTGTGCTGGAGAAGGAGCCCCGCTCCCGAGGCCGGCGCGGCATCGTCACCTGGCAGCGCCAACTCGTCAACCAACACGGGAAGATCGTGCAAGAAGGGATCACTCAGACGCTGGTCGAGGGGCGGGGGGTACTCAAGGACGACGCGGCCACTTCCGGCTAAGGCTGCAACAGCCCCTTGTCGCTTGGCTACCGCGCTGGAAGAATGGAACCAGATCGGTTCGCCTCACGCCGAGAATTCCATGCTCTGTGCCGCCGCTTCCGCCAGTCGTCAGCCGCTGCCCGACCTGTTGACCACGATCACGACTCAGGTGCGGTCCGAGTTGGGCGAGGCCGCTCCGGACCTGGCCGTGGTGTTTCTGAGCAACCATTTCGAGGACGAAGCGGCGCAGATCGCTGAGGAAGTAGCAGCCCGGCTGCAATGCCAAGCCCAAATCGGCTGTTCAGGCGAAGGGGTGATCGGTCCCAGCCGCGAGCATCGACAGGAGCCGGCACTGGCCCTGTGGGCGGCCTGCTTGTCCGCCGGTGCCCGGGCGAGCAGTTTCAACGTCGATGCCAGTACGCTGGCGCTCATCGCCGAGGAGCGGTCGTGGCGGGAGCACCTGGGCCCCCCCGGAGAGCCGGGGACGGTGAGTTTGCTGGGCCGCCCCCTCCCCCCACACAACGGCGGGGGTGTTCCCGGCGCCACCA
>CALLZJ010000301.1 GCA_937858435.1 uncultured bacterium | reverse complement strand
AGCCGCCTGGCGGCCCTGGCAGCAGCAACTCGAAACACTTGCCGCTCGCCTTGATCGCGCCTGGACCAACCGGCTTCAGCATTGGCAACGCGACTTGGGTGCCGCCGTCGATCGGCTCGAGGCCCTCAGTCCCTTGAAGGTCCTGGCACGCGGCTATAGCCTGACCCACGTCGTGGCCACCGGAGCCATTCTGCGCCAGCCGGAACAAGCGCCGGAGCAGACCCTGCTGCATACACGGCTAGCGGAAGGCGTGGTCTGGTCGCGCGTCGTCTCTCCCCAGGATGCTGCTCATGCCCGCCCCCAATGAACCCACCTTCGAAGTGGCGCTCGAACGGCTGACCCAGGCCGTGAAGCTGCTTGAAGAGGGGCAGCTCAGCCTTGATGACGCCCTGGCTCGGTACGAGGAAGCCGTCGGCCTAGTCCGCCACTGCCGCCAGCTTCTCGACCAGGCCGAGGCCAGGGTGCAGCGTCTGGTGGGAATCGACAGCGACGGGGGCCCGGTGCTTGAGCCGATGGAGGTTGCCCCTCAGCATAAACCGGGCAGGGAGGCCAAGGCGTGACCCCCGAACTGGACGCCCATCTGGCCCCGCTCCGGGCGGAGATCGAACAGAGCCTGGCCGCCGCCCTCGATCTTGAAGCCCAGTGTCCGCCGCGACTGCTCGAGGCCATGCGCTACAGCCTACTGGCACCGGCGAAGCGGCTGCGGCCCTTGCTGGCTCTCTTGGCTTATGCGGCAGCCGGGGGACCGGCGACGGCGGCCTTGCCCGCCGCAAGTGCCCTGGAGATGGTTCACACCTATTCGCTCGTCCATGACGACTTGCCCGGTATGGACAACGACGACCTGCGTCGCGGTCGACCCACGTGCCACCGCCAGTTCGACGAAGCAACGGCCATCCTGGTTGGTGACGGCCTGCTTACCCTCGCATTTCAGCACCTGGTCCGGGAGCTGCAACCGGCCGAGGTTGCCGCCGCCTGCGTGCTGGAACTGGCCCAAGGGGCCGGCGTCGCCGGCATGGTCGGCGGCCAACTCGACGACCTCGCGTGGGAGCGGCAAGGGGGCGGCAGTCTTGCCACGCTGGAGAGCATCCACCGCCGCAAGACAGGGGCGCTCTTCAAGGCCGCCCTGCGGATGGGCTGCCGCATCGGACTGGCCGCTAGTGGCCGCTCCCAGGATGATCCCCTTCTGACCCACTTCGCTACGTTCGCGGCCGATGTCGGACTCGCGTTCCAAATCGCCGACGACCTGCTCGACATCGTGGGCAATGAGGAGTTGGCCGGCAAGAAGCTCAACAAGGACGCAGCCCGAGGCAAGCTCACCTATCCCAGCCTGCTGGGTGTCGAGCAGGCCCGGGCTGAACTGGCCGCCGCGACTGGCCGAGCTACGGCCAGCCTGAAACCGCGGGGCGACCAGGCGCGCTGGCTCGTCGCACTCGTGGAATGGATGGGCAGTCGCCAGGCCTGACCGGCTGCCGTTTCACTGGCCGCACTTGACTCCAATGGTCCCGGCGTCTACACTCCCTAAATGCGAGCAATTGCTCACGTTCATGGGAGGGGCTGATGAGCTGGATTGCCATCAAGATGCTAACCGGCGATCGGGCCAAGTACTTCGGCATCATCTTCGGCGTCGCCTTCGCCACCCTCCTGATGGCCCAGCAGATTTCCATCTTCATCGGCATCATGAAACGCACCGGAAACCAGATCCTGGATATCCGGGATGCCCCCATCTGGGTGATGGATAATCAGACGCGCTACATCGACGAAGTGCCGGCCCTACCCGACATCGACCTCCAGCGCGTGCGGGGAGTCAGCGGCGTGGCTTGGGCGGTCAAACTTTACAAGGGGCAGGTCCGGGCCCGGCTGCCCGGCGGCGAGTTCCGCAACATCGTCCTGCTCGGGATCGACGACACCAGCCTGGTGGGCGCGCCGACCGAGTTGATCGTAGGTCAACTGAGCGACCTGCGGCAACCCGACGCTGTCATCGTGGATAAGGCCGGCCACGAGTATCTCTGGCCGGGTGAGCCCTATCGCCTGGGTCGCACCATCGAAATCAATGAGCGTCGGGCCGTGCTGGTCGGCGTCTGCCGGGCGTCGTCGCCCTTCTTCTCCATGCCCATCATGTACACCCGCTACAGCCTGGCCGGGGGATTCGTGGCCCGGGAGCGGAACTTCATGTCGTTCGTTCTCGCCCAGCCGGCCTCCGGACTCTCTGCCGACGAAGTCTGCGCCCGCATTCGCGAGCAAACCCGGTTACAGGCTCTGACCCGCGAGCAGTTTTTCTGGAAGACCATCCGCTACTTCCTCGGCTCGACGGGCATTCCGGTGAACTTCGGCATCACGATCTGCCTGGGTTTCATCGTGGGCGTCGCCATCGCCGGCCAGACGTTTTACCTCTTCACCATCGAAAACCTCAAGCAATTCGGCGCGCTCAAGGCGATGGGGCTGACCAATGGCCGTATCGTGGGCATGATCACACTGCAGGCCCTGCTCGTGGGTGGGGTCGGCTACGGCATCGGCATCGGGCTGACGGCCGGCTTCTTTGAAGCGACCGGCCACATCACCCACCTGGCCGGGCTGGGGCTGCGCTGGGAGGTAGCCCTGGGGACCGCGGCGGCCGTGCTGGTCATCGTGCTCCTGGCGAGCTTGGTCAGCGTCCGGCGCGTGCTGATTCTGGAGCCGGCCGTCGTCTTCCGTGGCTAGGGTGGTGGCTTCCTTCTGACCCAAGGTGACTCATGCGAAGTCTGATCCGCTTCTGGCTTCTGCCACTGCTGGCCGTCGGCCTGGCCTCCTTTGCGACCGTCCACATCGTGGCCTCCGGTCGCACGCCGCCGGCTCCGCCCCCGCCGCAGGAGCCGGAGCGAACGCCGTATGGCCGGACGATCCACGGCATCGGACTGGTGGAAGCTCGCACCGAGAACATCTACCTGGGTGCCGCCGTGCCGGGACTGGTGCTGGAAGTGCCAGTCGACGCCGAGCAGGTGGGCAAGCGGGTCGAGGCCGGGGCCATTCTGTTTCGGGTCGATGATCGCCAGCATCAGGCCCGGCTGCGGGTCCAACGGCAGCGGTTGAGCGCGGCCCGAGCGGAACTCGCGCGCCTGGAACAGATGCCCCGGCATGAAGAGCTGCCGCCTGCCGAGGCCAAGGTCCGCGTGGCCGAGGCGAATGTCCGCCTGACCCGCGACCTCTTCGAACGGGCGCGGAAGATGTTCCATGAGCGGGCCATCGGAGCGGAGGAGCACACACAGCGGCAGCTTGCCTGGGAAATGGCTCAGCATCAGCTTGCCCAAGGGAAGCGGACCGCGCGATTGCCGCCGCCGCAGTGGCCCAGTCCGAAGCGGAAATCGCTGAGATTGAGACCGACATCGAGCGCTGCCTCGTCCGGGCACCGGTAGCCGGCGTGGTGCTCCGGGTCAACGTGCGGCCGGGCGAATACGTCGGGGCCGCGCCCGGCCAAGGGCTCGTGGTCTTGGGCGACCTGGATCGGTTGCATGTGCGCGCCGAGATCGACGAGAATGACATCGCGCGCTTTCACTCCGAAGCCGGTGCGACGGCCAGCATCCGCGGCCGGCCTGGCACCCGTTTCGGCCTGACCTTCGTCCGCGTCGAACCGCTCGTTGTTCCCAAGCGCTCGCTGACGGGGGACAACACCGAACGCATCGACACCCGCGTGCTCCAACTCATCTATGCGATCGAGCCCGGGGCGGCCCCGCTCTTCGTTGGCCAACAGATGGACGTGTTCATCAACGTGAGCGACAGCTCGCAGACAACCGCGCGAAAGCCCTGAGCCCGATTGTTCGCAACTTGTCAAAACTCAATGGCCACCCGGAGCCCGAACAAGTTGGCATGGCTGGTGCCGACCACCACGTCTTGCTGGATGGCATGGATGTAGTTGAACTGCATCTTGGCATGCGGGCTCAGGTACCAGTTCACGCCGAAGGTCAAGTCCGTCAAGAGTCCACCGTTCACGCCCCCGCGGTTGACGTCGACCTGCGAGACACGCAGCAGCAGTTCCCAGGCGCCGAAGCCCGTCACGCCGGCACACCGGTTGGCGATGAAGTTCTCGTTGGGAATCACCCGGTCGAAGGCTCCAAGCCGCCGTAGGTAGGGCCGGTGCTCGCCCGTGATGAACCAACTTGCATAGGCATACCAGGCCGGAAAGACCACTTGCCCGGCATCGATGCGGTCGACCGCCGTCAGCAACCCTTCGAACTGCATCGAGAAGGGGCCACGCACCCAGGCCGCCTCGAGACCACCCACTTGCCAACTCTGAGCGGGCAGGAAGCCGGTATCGAAGAAGTTCGGCGTCGTCCGCGACAAGCGACCCGTCGGCGTGATGTTGACCGCCAGTTCGGGGAAGCGGCCAAACCGGGCGAGCTGGTCGGGGGCATTGTTCCATGTATGAGCCAGGCCCAAGTGGAAGAGGTCGCGGCCGTCGTTCTCCCACCAGAGCAAGCGGGTGACCCGCGCGGCCGTGGCCCAGTCTCCCCGGTCGTTTGCCGCGCCGCCGTAGCCGTCGTCGGTGGCCCGGAAGGCGGAAGCCGCCCAGGTCCAACGTTCGTCGTCGGAGTAGTTGAAGAAGCCCACACCGGTCCGCCGGAAGGGAACGAAGGCAAAGATGTTGGCCCGTTCAATGAAGCTGATGAAGCGGATGCTCGTGGCCGTCTCCAGACTGAAGGGTTGCTTCCAGCGGCCGACGCGCACCGTGCCCAACCAGGGCAGGGAAGCATGCTCGACAAAGGCATTCTGAAAGACGGGTCGACCGGGAGTCAGCGAAGCTAGTCCGCCGAAATCCAGTTCGAGCATGTAATTGATGTGGGTCAGCAGTTGGCCACGCGCCCAGAGCCGGGCCGACCGAAACGACGTGCCATCCTGGGCGTCTCCGAGAAGCTCGCGATTGCGGGTGGACTGGGAAAACCAGGCCGTGTCCAGTTGGAAGAAGCCGCCCAGTTCAACGGTGGGATTGCCGGACGTCTTCGGGGTGAAGTCGAAGAGGCTCGTTCCCTCGGGCGGCGCTGTTTCAGTCAGCTCGGGGAATGGCGGCGGCACCACTGGGGCTGCGGGCGCGGGGCCCGGCATCTCGGCAGGCGGCTGAGCCCAGGTGGGCACGCCGCCAGCCAGCACGATGAACGCAGCGGTCCAGGCCAGTACACGCACGAGATCGCCCCCCGGCAAGTGCTATGCCGTGGAGGTGAAGGCCTGTCAACCGGAACCAACGCAAAACGGCGCAGGGGGCCTACTTCGTGAGGCCGAGGCTGATCCGCTCGGCCGCGTCGGCCAGTTCGCGTACGTCCTGGGTGATTCGCATCGAACAGAACTTGGGCCCGCACATCGAACAGAACTTGGCCGACTTGAAGACATCCTGGGGCAGGGTCTCGTCGTGCATCCGCCGGGCCGTCTCGGGATCCAGCGACAACTCGAACTGCTTCTCCCAGTCGAACTCGAACCGGGCCTTGGACAGGGCGTCGTCCCGATCGCGGGCGCCGCGCCGGCCCCGGGCGATGTCACCCGCATGGGCGGCGATCTTGTAAGCGATCACCCCCTGCCGTACGTCGTCCTTGTTGGGCAGCCCCAGGTGCTCCTTGGGCGTGACGTAGCAGAGCATCGCCGCCCCGGCCTCGGCGGCGAGGGCCGCCCCGATCGCCGAGGTGATGTGGTCGTATCCGGGCGCGATGTCCGTCACCAGCGGTCCCAGGACGTAGAAAGGCGCTTCGTGACACTCCTTGATCTGCTTCTCCACGTTCATCCGCACCAAGTGCATGGGGATGTGGCCGGGCCCTTCGATCATCACCTGGCAGCCATGCTTCCAGGCCTTCAGGGTCAACTCGCCCAGCGTCTTCAACTCGGCGAATTGGGCCTCATCGTTGGCGTCGGCCAGACTGCCCGGCCGCAGCCCGTCGCCCAGACTGAAGGTCACGTCGTGCGCCCGCATGATCTCGCACAGTTCGTCGAAGTGGGTGTACCAGAAGTTCTGCTGATGATGCTTGACCATCCACTCGGCCATGAGGGAGCCGCCCCGCGAGACGATGCCGGTCACCCGATTGCGGGTCAGGGGCACGTACTCCAAGAGCACGCCGGCGTGGATCGTCATGTAGTCCACGCCCTGCTTGGCCTGATGTTCGACCATGTCCAGCATCTGCCGGGGCGTCACGTCCCAGGCGTCCTTCACTTCCTTGACGCCTTGGTAGATCGGTACGGTGCCGATGGGCACAGGGCTGGCGTCGATGATTGCCTGGCGAATGAGATCCAAGTCGCCCCCGGTAGAGAGGTCCATCACCGTGTCGGACCCCAGATGCACGGCCGTATGCAGCTTTTCGAGTTCGTCGTCGATCTTGCTCGTAACGGCCGAGTTGCCGATGTTGGCATTGATCTTGCACTGGAGGGCAATGCCGATGCCCATGGGCTCCAGGTGCTTCTTCAAGTGGTGGACGTTGGCCGGGATGACGCAGCGGCCTCGGGCCACCTCGGCCCGCACGAGTTCGGCCTCCAGCCCTTCGCGGCGGGCAACGAATTCCATCTCAGGCGTGATCTGACCCTGGCGGGCCGCTTCGAGCTGAGTCATGACGCTCGCTCCTGTGTTTTGGTGAATGAAGCTTCGAATCGTGGGAGGAGGGGAGCGAGGGGGCGGGACGCCTTCGATCGACGCCCGGCAGCAAACAAACGGCCTGAGGGAGCTTCCTTCCCCAGGACCGGCGCGATCGTGAAGTTCACTTGGACCATCGCCTTCCCCACGCCGGTGTGAACCGGATCAGGTCCCAAGGGTTTGTTCTCAGCCTCGAGGAGCCAGCGAACTGGCCGTCGAGACACCCCTAGCGATTTGATTATTGTACGAATCCCAGTCCGCTCGACTGGTCGACTGGTCCATCCCGCCACCTATATTCGCTACTCTGCCCGGGTCGCGTGCCCATCTTGCCCTGGGCCAGACGCGCCGCCTGCCTCCTCGACCTGGACTCGAAGGGCCGACTTGACGACCAGGCCATGGACGGTATCGTGTCGCCGCCCTGAAGACCTGGGAGGATGGATGGTCCGCGCTCTGGTTGCTACTCGCCTCCGCTCGACCCCGTGCCGAACCCTCTTCCTGGTTCTGGTGCTCGGAGCGCTGCTCCCGGCTCAGGGCTGTAGCGGCATCGGCGTCAAGCCGGCGCCCTTGCCCATGCCCTTCGACAACTGGCGCTTCAACCTCGGCCCGGAGCGCGAGCTTTCGCCGCGGAGTCGGCAGACGCTGCGGGCCTTCGACGTTGAATCGACTTATCGCCAGGATCGCCTTGCCGCCTTGCGTCTGCTCCAGGAGCGGCTGCCCGACCCGCCGCCCCGCGACGCCGTCTTCGCCCTGGCCGAACTCAGCTATCAGCTTGGGCTGGAGGCCGACGAGAAACGCCGTCCCGAAGCCACCGAGTACTTCTATCTCTGTGCCGGCTACGCCTATCACTATCTCTTCGATCCGCTCAGCGAAGCTCGCATGGCCACGCCGGGGGCGTCGGCCTTGCCCATGGACAGCTTCGACCCGCGCTTCCGCCTCGCGGCCGAGCTGTACAACACGGGCCTGGCTCAGTGCCTCCGCGCGGCCCAGCGGGCGGGGGTGCTCGATGCCCGAACCGAACTGCGGCTGGCGGGCGACTGGGGCGGATCGAGCCGGCTCGAAGTGACCCACCACGGCTTCCCCTGGCGGCCGGAGGAGTTCGGGCCACTTCTGTTCTGTTCTGACTTCCAGGTGACAGGGCTCGTCAATCACTATCGCCAATTCGGCCTCGGCGTGCCGCTCATCTGCACCCGCCGACCAGTCGAGGGGGTGCCCTGCGCTTCCCACTACCCCGAGGGCCTGACCTTTCCGGTCACCGCGTTCTTCCGCTTCCCCGGCACGATCCGCGACCTCGGTCAGCAACACGTCGGGCAGCTTGAACTGTACAACCCTCTGACCGTGCATGAGGTCCAGGTCGCTGGCTGGGCAATCCCGCTGGAGAACGATCTGACCACGCCCCTGGCCTACTACCTATCCCACAGCCAGTTAGAAAAACTGGCCTACGTCGGCTTCTTCAAGGTCGAGCAGGTGCAGAAGCAAGCGGGCATTTACCTGGCCGAGCCATACGATCCGACCAAGATTCCCGTGCTGTTCGTGCATGGGATGCTCTCCACGCCGTTGACCTGGGCGCCGCTCGTGAACGATCTCCTGGCCGATCCGGCGATCCGCTCCCGGTATCAGTTCTGGTTCTACCTCTATCCCACGGGCCAGCCCTACCTGTTGTCGGCTGCCGATCTGCGTCGGCGCCTGGTCCACTTGCGGGCCACCGTCGATCCCGACGTGCGGGACGAAGTGTGGAATGAGATGGTGCTCGTGGGCCATAGCATGGGTGGACTCATCGCTCGGCTCATGACCGTGGAAGGGGGCGACGACTTCTGGGGACTGGCGAGCCAGATCCCCATCGCTGGGCTGCCCCTGCCGCCTGAGCGGCGGCGCGAACTGGAGGAAGTGTTCTACTTCCCCCGCTTCGGCGAGGCGCGGCGAGTGGTCTTCATGGGCACGCCTCATCGCGGCTCGACGCTCAGTCCCTCGCTCCTGGGGCGGTTGGCGCGCCGTCTGGTACAACTGCCGCGCCAGTGGCAGGAAAATGCCGAACTACTCGTGCAGTACTCCGTCAGCGATCCCATGCGGATGATGTCGGCCGTGTCGCCGCGGCGTGTGTGGGGGCCACCGCCCGACCTGGCGACCAGCGTGGACATGCTGGCCCCGGGTGCTCCGGCTTTGGAACTGATCGAGCCGCGGCCGCGGCCGACGGACGTCGCCTACCACTCCGTCGTGGGCGTGATTCCCGCCCAGGACTGGCTCACCACCCTGGCCCAGCGGCTGCGCTACGTGGACCAGGTCAGCGACGGGGTGGTGCCCTACGAAAGTGCCCACATGCCCGAGGCTGCCTCGGAACTCGTGGTCACGGCCGACCACATGACCGTCCATCAGCATCCGCTCGCGGTCCAAGAGGTGCGGCGTATTCTCCTCGAACACCTGGCCCAGCTCAAACGGGCCGAAGTGGTTCCGGCCTCGGCACCGCCGAGCCCGTAGGGTGGCTGAAGCTGCCATGTCCAGGGCCTGCCGACGGGGGTTCCAGGGCTCGCCACGCGGTCTCCACGCTTCTGGGCGCTAGCGCCACGGCTCTCCAAAGGGTCTCCAGGAGGGGGTTCTGCGCTCTTGGACGCACGCGCCACAGCGATTTCACAGGGCTTCTGGGCCTCGCCACGCGTCCCGGCGTCCGTTTCGGGCTCGGGACCACAGTCGGACTTCACCCTTCCACCCTCCTGACCGCCCAGCGAAACGCCGTAGCTTACCATAATGAACGGACGTATACAGCCCGGTTGTGGCCGCGCGTGCACCTATGGATTGGGGCATCTGGCCGATTTGGCGCTGATCCGCTCCGGCAGCGATGCAACGAGGAAATCGCAGAAACCATCGCATTTGCTGCGGGCTCGGGCGAACTTCCCCCAAACCCTTGATTTCCGCCGGAATCTAGCATGCCCCAAACGAAAGGTGCACCCGTGGCGGCGGAGCGAGGCCAAATGTCCCCCCAAGAGAGCTTGGCGACGCCCGGTCAGACCTGCTGCACGAGCCGGGCCTCGAAGAGGTGGTCGATCCAAAGGCTGGTCAGTTTCTCGGCCGTGCTGTTCTGCCGGAGCCGGGCGTGCAGATGGTCGAAGTCGACCGCGTGCAGGAACTGATCCTGATTGAAGCAACTGAAGACGAAGGACTCCTTGCCGGTGGCGGGGTCGACGTGCCGCTGCATGCACTGGGCGCAGATCTCCTTCATCATGCATTGCATGGGTGAGTTGATAGAGCCGATGGCCATGGGCCGCTTGGGGAAGTGTGCCGCGAGCCGGCCCTCCAGGGCGCCCCGCACCGCGTTCATCATCCGATCCGAGCCGATGGCAATCACCCGATCGGTCTCGGCCAGGGGGATGGGCACCGAGCCGAGCTTGCCCGTGGCGTAAGCCTCCATGGCTTCGATGATGTTGCCGACGAACTGCTTGTCTTGGGGCCGGCGGGCCTCGATGGCGGGGGGCACGTCGCTGGCCCACACGACCACGTCGCACGCCTTCTCGATCTCATGCCGCTTGAACAGATCGGCGGGCCTCCTGTAGCCCCCGCAGAAGACCACGCCGTTGTTCCCCTCCTTGAGGGCGAGGGCAATGGGAAAGAGCACGGCATTGCCGAGCCCGCCGCCCGCCAGCACGACCGTCTCGTTCTCGGGGATCTCGGTCGGCGTGCCGGTCGGACCCATGAGGACGACCCGCTCGTTGGGTTCAAGCAAGGCACAGAGCCGGCTGCTGCCGCCCATCTCTAGGACGATGAGCGAGATCAGCCCCTGCTCGCGGTCGACCCAGGCCCCGGTGAGGGCCAGTCCTTCCATGGTGAGACGGAAGCCCTGGACTTCCTCGGCCTGCGTCTCATAGTTCTGCAGGCGATAGAACTGGCCGGGGTGAAAGTGCCGGGCCGCGAGCGGGGCGCGAACGATCACTTCCACGATGTTGCCGGTGAGCCGAAACGCATCGACCACCTCAGCGATGAGTTGCTTGTCCATCTCGGCGACGAAGAGCACCCATTCGCGCTCCCGTTCAGGCTGAAGTTCAGCCGTCAACCGGTCGATCTCGGGGCGGAACAGGTCGGCAATGGCATGGAAGCCATGCTTGGCCGAAGCCATCGCCTTGACCACGTTCCCCGCGTACTTGGGGTGGGCGTCGCCAAAGAAGCTGACGCAGTGGCCATCCTTGAGATAGGACGTGAAGAAGGCGTCCTCTTTCTCGGCATCGGCGGCGGTCAGTTGCAACGGGCCAGCCTCCTTCGTTGCCTTGTGGCCCTGGTAGAACTCGCCGTCGGCGTCGAGCTTGAAGGTGCCGGGATACTCCTTTTCGTAGACGCAATTCGGATGGGTTCCGGCGGCGATCATGACCGACCGGGCCGGGAGCTCGACGGTTTCGCCCGTCTTCTTCCATTTGCCGTTCTCGTGGATGGAGCGGTCGAAGCGGATGGCCTTCAGGGCGTGGTGCTCGTCGGGTACGCATTCGGTGGGGCTGAGTCCCTCGGCAAAGAGGATGCCTTCTTCGAGGGCCTTGACGACCTCTTCGTGATTGAGGCGATAGGCGGGTGAATCCTGGAGCCGTTTGCGATAGGCGAGGGTGACGCCGCCCCAGGAGCGGACCAGGCGATTGAAGTCGGGCTGCCGGCCCGCGGTGGCGGCGGCGGAGCGTTCGGCCCGCACGGCCCGGCCATGCTTGAGCCAACGCTGCAGCCGGTCCCATTCTTCCTCGTCAAACCGTTGCCGCACGGCATCGAAGCCGATCTTGGCCACGAGCCGTTCGTACCGGTCGAGAGTCTTCTCGACCTGCACGACGTAGTAGGCTTGCAGTTCGGTGGCGGTGTCGATGGCGGTCAAGCCGCCGCCGATGACCACGGCCGGTAGATCGACTTGCAGGTTGCCCAGGCTGTCCTGGCGATAGATGCCCGTGGCCTGCAGGCCCATGAGGAAGTCGGACGCCAGGCGGACGCCCCGGAGCAGGTTGTTCTGCATGGGCACGAGCGTGGGCCGGCCCGCGCCGGCACAGATGGCGACGTGGTCGAAGCCGAGCTGCCAGCAGTCGTCGAGGGTCAGGGTGCCGCCGAGCCGCACGCCGTCGTAGAGGGCGAACTTCTTGCGGCGCATCAGGACGAGGTAGTTGATGTCGAGGAAGTTCTTGTCCCAGCGGACGGTGATGCCGTACTCGGAGACGCCCCCGAAGCCGAGGATGGTCCGCTGATCCAGCGGGCCAGCGACAGTGGTGATGTCCTCGATGGGCTGGGGCACGCGGCGTTTGGCTCCGCGCATCCGCACCGAGAGCGGTTCGATCTTCAGACCGTCGATGCCGACGACGCCGAAGCCCTCATTGAGCAGGTGCTGGGCCAGGGTGTAGCCCGCCGGTCCCATGCCGACGACGAGCACTTTCTTGCCGTTGTAGGGCAGGGGATAGGGCCGGCGGAGGTTGAGCGGATTCCAGCGGGTGAGCGTGGAGTAGATCTCAAAGCCATAGGGCAGCTTCAAGATGGACGTCAGAATGTTGGTCTCGATCTGCGGGATATTGACCGGCGTTTGCTTCTGGTAGATGCAGCCCTTCATGCAGTCGTTGCAAATGCGATGGCCCGTGCCGGCACAGAGCGGATTGTCGACCATGATCATGGCCAGAGCGCCGATGCCGTGCCCGTCACGCTTGAGCAGATGGGCCTCGGAGATCTTCTCATCGAGCGGGCAGCCGGACAGGTCGATGCCCAGCGGGTTGGCCTTGTATTGAACGGGACCATTTTCTGCGGTGCTTTCGGGGAAGCCGCGGCTGCAGGAGTCCTTGTCTCGAGGATGACAGATGATGCAGTAATGGGCCTCGCGCAGGGCCTCGCGATCGGTCATGCGGGGGTCGGTGAGGTTGAAGCCGTCCCGGTGGCGGCGATGCTCGGGCGGTCCTTCGAAGACCATGGGCAACGTCGTTGAGTAGACCCGCGGGACGAGGTCCTCGAAGTCGAGTTTCTCGGGCAGCAAGAAGGAGGACCAGCCCCGAGACCGGGCCCTTAGCTGGGGATGAAAGGCCAGGGCCCGAGCCCAGACCGTGACCTGGGCCAGTTGGGCCGCCCGGCGCTCGGTGCCCGCGGGGTCGGTGGCGTCACGCTCCTTGTCCGGCACGAGTCGCTGAGC
>CALLZJ010000300.1 GCA_937858435.1 uncultured bacterium | reverse complement strand
TGCATGGCCTGGAGGAGAGCGGCCTGGGTCTTGGGCGGCGTGCGGTTGATTTCGTCGGCGAGGATGATGTTGGCGAAGATGGGGCCGTGGACGAAGCGGAACTCGCGCCGGCCCTGCTCGTTCTCGTCGAGGACGTTGGTGCCCGTGATGTCGGTCGGCATGAGGTCGGGCGTGAATTGGATGCGTTTGAAGCTCAGGTCGAGAATCTGGCTGATGGTGCTGACCATGAGGGTCTTCGCCAGGCCCGGCACGCCAACCAGCAAGCAGTGGCCCCGAGTGAAGATGGCGGCAAAGACCTGCTCGATCACGTCATCCTGCCCGACGATCACCTTCCGCAACTGCTCCATCATGAGCGCGCGGCTCTGGGTGAACTGTTCGAGGATTTTGGTGATCATGTCGCTGCTGGCGGGAGCGGACACGGCGGACTCCTGACGTGGGGTCGGCGGCGCTGGCGGGCCCCAGGGGCCGCACCGGCAGAATTGGGACATTCTACGTCAGGGACGTGGCCGAGCAACTCTCCGCCGGGCACAAGCGGTTGCGACCAGGGCCACCAGCCCGGCCAGACCGGCCATCATCAGGGCGGGCAGCTTTAGCCGAATTCACATCACCGGCTCGACCGATCCCAGGCTGTCCACGAGCAGCCGGGCGATCGCCGCCGTATCCTGCTCGCCCGCCAAGATCAGCCGACGGCGGCTTCCATCCAGCAGCACGAAGTCGATCCGACCGGAATTGGCGGCGGCTCCCGTCCACCAAGTGCGGTTGGCATCAACTACTACCTTCCGAACGTCCGTACGTTCCAGCACAAAGTTTAAGTCGTCCGCTTGCAGGAAATCCGGCGACCCGGGCGTCAGCGTGTCGTAGAACGCCTCACGCTCAGCCCGCTGCGCCGCGAAGCGCCGCACCAGCGGCGCGAAGAGCAGGCCCAGCAGTCCGCCTGACAGCACCAACTGTGCTCGCGCCGAGCTTTCGTCGCCGAACTGCCCCGCGACCCGAGCGGCGCAGATGGCCTGGGGCAGGACGAACACCTTGTAGAACCGATCCGCCGTCCACCAGCGCGGTTCAATGCCGTAAAAGAAGGGTACGTCACCCATGCCGGCGCAGCTCCATGCCGATTTCCGCTGCATTCGCAACAGCCGCCTGCTGATCACCCGCCCCAGCTAAGATGACCGCTGAACCCCGGCCGGTCAACAGGCTTCCCGTTTCAGGTGCTTCAAAGTGAGCAGGTCCAACTAGACTGGCTAGGTTGCATGCGAGACTCTCGGAAGCAAGTGAGACGCCCATGGAAGAACAGTTGATCGAGACCTGGAACATCCACGATCGCATCCATCGCTATCTGCTGAAGGCCATTCCGCCCGCCGGGCTCAGCGCCGGGCTCGGCCCCAAGCATCGGACCGTGTACCAGCTTTTCGCCCACATCCACCATGTCAGGCTGATGTGGCTGAAGGCGTCGGCCCCGGAGCTACTCGCGGGGCTGGCCAAGATCGAGGGCACCAGCGGCAACAAGGCCGACCTGGCCAAAAACCTTGAGGCCTCGGGGCAAGCGGTGGCGCAGCTCCTGCGTCAGAGCCTGGCGAGCGGCGGCAAGGTGAAGGGCTTCAAGCCGCACGCCGTCGCCTTCCTGGGCTACCTCATCTCCCACGAATCGCACCATCGCGGCCAGATCGGCTGGACACTGAAGAACAGCGGCCACCCGCTCGACCAGAAGACCGCCTATGGGCTCTGGGAATGGGGTGTACGCTAGCGGCCGGCAGCGGCTGACTCGTCCGCCACGGGCTGGCCCCACTTGTCGAACTCGGTGCCGCAGGCCGAGCAAGTGTGGCCGCCCCACTCGGCCTGGCGAGCATGGCGGGGCACTCGCACGAACGGAGCAGGCTCGCCACACCGGGGACAGTGGAGCCGTTTGAAGTTGATACCCCAGCGTCCTCGGCCCCGGAGCGTATCCCGCACCACCAGCACCGCCCCCACGGCAAGCAGCGCCCCCATCACGAGGAACACGACCAGGAGCAGACCCTGGTTGGCAAGAAAGTCCATGGTTCATTCCTCCTTAGCGTGGCTTACGCAGCGCTCGTTCGAGCCCTTCCATGGCTTGCTTGTTGGCCGTGCTAAAGAACGAACGCAACTGCCGCGACCCCTCGTCGTCTCCGTAACCCAGCCCCACGACCTTGATCCGCGTTCGACCGTCAGACAACGCGGTGAAGTAGAAGGCCGACCAGGTGTTCTTGGCCGCCTCCGTGAACGGGAAGCCCGCGGGGAACCGCGTCGCCTTGACCAGTCTCCGGGGTCAGCCCGAGCAGCACCGTTTGCCATATTCCAGCCATCGCCATCTCACCTGATGGAGAAGTCCTCTGAATGCAGGCGGCCCTAACGCTTGCGCGGACGCTTGACGCCACCATACTCCAGCCGCATCACCTTGCCCTCGGTGCCGAAGACCGAATCGGCATAAACCACGCGGATTTGCTCACTGGCATCCTGGCCCACCGTGTCGCCGTCCTTGATCACTGGCCCATTCTCAACGAGGTAGCTGGCCAGGGCGAAGAGCCGGTCGCGCAGTTCGCCTGGCTGCTCGGGGGCGTTTTCGGTCTCGAACTCCATGTGGCCCAGTGCCTCCATCCCGGCGGTGTAGGCACAAAGGCTGCCGTCGTCTCCCAGACCCACCCGCACGTCGACCCAGATGAAGAGCGGTGGCCCTTCGGGCATCACCTCGCGGGCCACGTCCAGGAAGACCTTGGCCGGAACGAGCAAGGCCGCGCTCCCCCAGAAGACCCCGAGCGCCTCCGGGCAGGTGGCCAGCACCGCGGCACAGAACTGCGTCAGCAGCCGGGACCGCTCCACCGGGTCCTCTTCACCCATGACCGTGACGATGATGTGGGCCTGGTGAGGCCGCAGCGCCGCCTCCGCCTCGTCCCAGAGCCAACTGGTCTGGCAGGGTCCTTCCAGGTCGGACCATGGGATCGGCGCAGGCAGCATGGCAACGATGGCCGACGTCTCCCCCATCTCGAAGATGAGCCGCTCGTCGGAGGCCGGGTCGCTCGTTGGGGTCGGCAGGTCGGGCCACTGGCGGTTCAGTTCCGCCACGATGGCCGACGCCGAGAGCTTCGCCGGGGCAGACAACGGAATGAAGGCGAGCGCGATGGACATGGCAGCTTCCATGGTCTGGAGATTGAGGGCCGGGCCAGAAGGACCACTGGCCACCAGCCTACCCGGAGCGAGCGTCCGCCACAAGCGGCCCGTCGGGGAGTAACGCCTGTGAACCGCAGGTCTGCCGATCGGGTCGCCCCGTCGAGACGGCTCCGTAGCGCCTGCGTGCGAAGCAGAGCATACTCACCAGGCTCCATGGCCAACTGTATCATGAAGGGCAATGACCCGCGGGCTAAGGGGTAATGCACCGACCATGGAACCACTGACCATCGGCATGCTGGGGGGCGGCGTGGTGGGGACCGGCGTGGCCCGGCTGCCCCCCGCCCATGGCGGACGCCCGGGCCCCCGGGGGGGGCGGCCCTTGGAGCTCGTCCGCGTGGCCGTCCGTGATCGGCATAAGCCGCGCGACGCCGCCTTGCCGGCCGATCGGCTGACCACGGACAGCCTGGCGGTCGCCCGCGATCAAGCCGTGCAGGTCGTCGTCGAGGTCATTGGCGGCATCGAGCCGGCCCGCACGCTGATCCTGGCGGCGCTGGCGGCCGGCAAGGACGTGGTCACCGCCAACAAGGCCGTCCTGGCCGAACATGGAGATGAACTCTTCGCCGCGGCCCATGCGGCCGGGCGCTGCCTGGCCTTCGAGGCCAGCGTCGGCGGCGGCGTGCCCATCATCCAGGCCCTGGCCCAGGGACTGGCAGCCAACCGCGTCGATTCCATCCAGGCCATCCTCAACGGCACCAGCAACTTCATCCTCACGCAAATGGCCGAAGATGGACTGGACTATCCCACCGCCCTGGCCCTGGCCCAGCGGCACGGTTATGCCGAGGCCGACCCCACCCTGGACGTGGACGGCTCCGATGCCGCCCACAAGCTCGCCGTGCTCGCCCGCCTCGCCTTCGGCCTGAGCGTGCCTGGCAACTCCATCGAACGGCGGGGCATCACCGAACTGGACGGCCTCGACTTTCGCTTTGTCCGGGAGCTGGGCTATGTGATCAAGCTGCTGGCCGAGGCTTGGCTGCTCGACGATCGGCTGGCCCTGCACGTGGAGCCGACGCTGGTGCGGCGGTATGCTCCCCTCGCCGAGGTCCGTGGGCCCAACAACGCGATCCAGGTCACGGGCCATGCCGTGGGCCAGACGCTTTTCTACGGTCCCGGGGCCGGTTCGATGCCGACGGCCAGCGCGGTCGTCGCCGATCTGGTCGCCATCGCCAGCGGCAGCTATCCGCGCATGTTCCACGCTGGCCGCCTGGGACTGGCCGCGCCCCGCGTCATGCTCATGCGTGTGATCACGCCGGCCACCAGC
>CALLZJ010000299.1 GCA_937858435.1 uncultured bacterium | reverse complement strand
TGCCCGGCGCTGCCGGGGGCAAAACCGTGCGGCCCGGGGGGGGGCGGGCGTTCCCGGGGGGTGGGATGGAGTCCCGCCGCTGGGCCTACTTCATTCCCCGGACCGGCGCGCCTCGACGGCTGGTCCACCGGATCGAGCAGGCCGCCTTGGATCACTTGCCGGGCAGCAAGACCGTCTACCTCCGCTGGCAGGAGTACGAGGCGGGGCTCCGCCAGTTGGTGGGGTCAGCCCGGCGGGTGGCGATGGAATATGCCCCGCGTAATGGCATCCCCTACCTGGCCCGGGTCGATGCCGGCACCGTGGAGCTGGTTCGTTCCTGGGGTGTCGAGCCTGTCTGCTCCGGCGACCTGGTACAGCTCTTCGAGGCCTGCTGGGACGAGGAGCAATGGCAACTGCACCGGGAGGCGGCCCGCCACACGGAGGCGGCTTTCCATCTGGCCTGGAAGTTCATTGCCGACCGGGTGCGGGGCGGCCAGCCCGTCACCGAGATGCAGGTCCACGATCTGATCATGGATCATTTCCAGAAGAACGGCATGACCACGTACCATGGTCCCATCGTGGGGATCGGTCCGCACAGTGGCGATCCCCACTACGAGACGGGCCAGACACCGATCCACGCCAACGACTTTGTTCTGATCGACCTGTGGGCCAAGAGGGACCATCCGCGCGGCGTCTACAGCGATCTGACCTGGGTCGGCTTCGTCGGCACCGAGGTGCCAGCCCGTTATGAAGAGGTCTTTCAGATCGTGGCTCGGGCCCGGGATGCGGGCATCCAGCGTGTTCGGGACGCGTTTGCCCGAAAGGAGCCGCTCCAGGGTTGGCAGGTGGACGATGCCACGCGCCAGGTGATTGAGGCGGCGGGCTACGGCGAGGCGTTCGTGCATCGGACGGGCCACAGCATCGGTCAAGAGACGCATGGCAACGGCGCGAACATGGACAATCTCGAGACCCATGATGAACGCCAGGTTCTGCCCCGCACCTGCTTCTCGATCGAACCGGGCATCTATCTTCCGGAGTTCGGCGTCCGGAGCGAGGTCAACGTCTACGTGGATGGCCAGGGGGGCGTGCACGTCACGGGCGGCGGGCCCCAGCAGCATGTCATCCCCGTGCTGACGGCCTACTAACCGTGGCCGAGACCTGCCTGTACTGCCAGTCCCCGGACCTGGTGCCGCTCTACCGGGGGGTGACGGACCGGCTTGGCCATGCACCCGGGGCGTGGGGCTTTGACCGTTGCTTAAGGTGCGGGTCGGCCCGCCTGACCCCCTGGCCCCGGGCCGAGGAGCTGGCGAGCTTCTATCCTCCGGTCTACAGCTTCACCACCGACCTGGGCCGGCAGAGCGTCCTCAAGTCGTTATTGGCCCAGGTCGAATATCAGGTCTTCTATGCGCCGCAGTATGCCGCCCAGGTCCGGATCGTCTGCCGGGCCATGCGGCGAACGCGGGGACAGGGAGTGCGGATGCTCGACGTGGGATGTGGGCGGGGGCTGCGGCTCGACGGCTTCGCCCGGCGCGGCTTCAAGGTGACTGGTGCCGACTTCCAGCCAGAGGTGATCGCCGAGCTGAAGCAGCGGGGCTTCGGCGGTGTGGTCAGCGATATCGACCATCTCTCCGACCACTTCCCACCGGGCACGTTCGACTTGATCACGGCCTTTTACGTGTTGGAACATGTGCCGGACGTGGCCGCCACCCTGGCCCAGTGCCGACGGTTGCTCCGACCCGGGGGCTGGCTGGCGGCGGCGGTCCCGCTCGGCGACGGGCTTCAGGCGAACGTGCTCGGTCGGCGCTGGATTCATGTGGGTGAGGCGCCACGCCATCTGTCGCTGCCCAGTTCACGGGGGCTGGAAAGTGCGGTGCGAGCCGCAGGCTTCACGGCGGTCCGCATCGTCCCGGACGCGGCTCTCAATGCCGCCGGTGCCTTGGCCTCGTCCCTGATTCCGGCGGCCTCCCTAACCCATGCCTATGGCGGCGCCGGCGGCGGGGGGGCGCTGGTGCGGCGGCTAATCGGAGGCGTCGTGACGGTGCTCGCGGGCCCGCTTATGTGGCTGGAAGGACATCTGCTGCGGCGGCCAGGGCACGGCATCGTGATGGGCCAAGCGGCGCATCCTGGATTCGCAGAAAGGTGATGCATGGCTGAATGGCTTTGGCATTATCCGAGTCGCGCGGGCAGCGGCCCTTTCCAGATGGCTGCCGATGAGTTCCTGCTGGAACGGGCCTGCGGCGGTGCGGCCAGCTTCCGCCTTTACACCTGGAGTCCGGCCACGCTCAGCCTCGGCTACTTCCAATCGCACACCGAGCGGCTTCGGCACCCGGACGCGGCGGCCGGGCCCTGGGTCCGACGCATGACCGGCGGCGGTGCGATCCACCACGGCACCGATCTGACCTATGCCCTGGCTCTGCCGGCGCACCTGGCCCGCAAACGCACCCATGCCGACTGGCACTGCGGACTGCACCGGCTTATGACGACGCTGCTGGCCGAGGCCGGGATCGAAGCTCGCGTCCAGGGCGGCACGCGTCCCAGCCCGGGCCAACTGGATTTCCTCTGCTTCACCGTTCCGCAGCCGGGCGACGTCCTACTGGCAGACCGCAAGATCATCGGCGGGGCGGCCCGGGCCCGCCACGGCGCCATCTTGCAACATGGTTCGATCTACGACCCTGCCCGGGAACCGCTGCGGGATCGGCTCGCCCCGACCCTCGCCGAGTGGCTGGGCCTGGAACTCAAAGAGGCCGAGTGGCAGCCGGACGATCTGCGTCAGATTGAGACGCTGGCGGCGGAGAAATATGCCCAGGTCCAATGGAACGAGAAACGCTAAGCGGTGGTCGGGCCCAGACGTTCCTCCCACAAGCGTAGTTGCTTCTCGACCTCGGCCGGCGCGGTCGAGCCCGGAGAGCGAAACGCGGCCAGTGCCTGAGCCGTTCCCAGGACTTCAGCCGCGTAGGCCGCCGACCCGGGAGCCGCGGCTTCGAACACTTCGGGGGGCAGATCGCTGAGTCGACACTGCCGGTCTTCCGCGGCCTGGACCAGCCGGCCGACGGCTTCGTGAGCCAAGCGTAGCGGGACGCCCGCCCGCACCAGCCGCTCCATGAGGGTGGTCGCATCGAGGTGCCCCTCCTCGATGCGAGCGGCGATGGCAGTGCGGCGGAGACGGCTTTGGTCG
>CALLZJ010000298.1 GCA_937858435.1 uncultured bacterium | reverse complement strand
TGTCGGCCCCTGCGTTTTCCCCCAGAGGCCGGGGGGGCCGTTCCCCGCCGAGGGCTTCTTGCATTTACCCCAAAAGCAGAAGTTTGCCGCCATTGTCTTCCTTGAACCCAAGGTGCTCACGCTGACCAAGTGCCTGGTTGCCGTCGATCCTGGCGGCCTGGGCCGGCTCACTCTCACCGACGCCAGCGCGGTCACGGAAGGCAAGCCATTCAAGTCCTGGAACGAGTTCAGCACCTGGGACCCAGCAGCCGCCCTCGATCGGCTCCGGGCCCATGAGCCGACCCCCTTTGACCTCGAGATCGAACTCCAGGAAGAGGTCGTGTTCGCCGACTGGAACCTCGAAGCCGAAGAGGGCAAGGAGTCTGACGGGGACGAGGATTCGCTCACGCTCTGGGGTGACGGGCTGCCCCATGCTGCCGTGCTGCCGCCTGGACCGGAGGGGAAGCGTCTCCGCCAAGTGCTGCAAAAGGCGGCCAAGGAAAAGCGGCCGCCTCCGCTGTACGGACTCATGCACTACGAAAAGGCCCGCTTGATGGTCCAGCCGCTGGCACTACTCGGAGATCGGGGCCCGGTTCACTTACAGATTTCGAACGAGAAGCTCGACAAGGCAGCGCTGCTCAAGGCACTGTCGTTCACCTAGCTCGGAGCCCGCCATGGCCAAACCCGCCACCGATGAGACGACTCTGCGACTACCCGCCGAGTTGAAGTACGCGGATCAGCTTGAGGCCTTGCGGCAGCAGGACAGCGATCCGCCGCCCAAGGCCTGGAAGCTCTCGCCACGGGCCGTCTTGACCTACGTTCTGGGCGGCAAGCCGATCAAGGCCAAAGTCAACGGCAAGGCGGTCGAGGTGCCCATCACCCGCAAGTTCTTCGGCTCCGAGGAGATTGTCGAACGGGCCATCGTCACGCTGGCCAGTGAACGGGCCCTCTTGCTTGTCGGCGAGCCGGGCACGGGCAAGAGCTGGCTCTCCGAACATCTGGCGGCTGCTATCGCGGGCACCTCCACGCTGACCATCCAGGGCACCGCCGGCACCACCGAGGAGCACGTCAAGTATTCCTGGAACATCGCCCGGGTCATCGCCGAGGGGCCCCGGCCCGAGAACTTGATCCCCTCGCCGACCATGATCGCCATGCGCACAGGCGGGCTGCTCCGCTTCGAGGAGATCACCCGCTGCGTACCCGATGTGCAGGACGCCCTGGTGTCGATCCTCTCCGACAAGGCGATCAGCGTGCCAGAGTTGCCCGACCACAACATGGTCTGGGCCACCCAAGGCTTCAACATCATCGCCACGGCCAATACGCGGGACCAAGGTGTGAACGACCTCTCCGCCGCCCTCAAGCGCCGCTTCAACTACGTGCACATTCCGATTGTGGCCGACCAGAAGACTGAGATCGAGATCGTGCAGCACCGCTCAGCCGAACTCATGGAGCGCTACGACGTGCCGACCAAGCTCGGCGCCCCCGTGGTCGAACTCCTGGCCACGGTCTTTCGTGAGATCCGGCAAGGCAAAACGCAGGACGGCGTGAGCATCAAGCAGCCCTCCACGACGCTGTCGACCGCGGAGGCCATCGGCACGGCCCTCGACGCCGCCTTGCATGCCCGCTACTTCGGCTCGGGGCAGGTGACGGCCGCCGACCTGGCGCGCAACCTGGTCGGCTCCATTGTCAAGGAAGACCTGGCCGATCTGGCCATCCTCAAGGAGTACGTCGTGGTGGTGGCCAAGAAGCGCGCCGCCAAGGACAAGCACTGGAAGGAGTTCCACGACACCATGCTTGGCCAGCTCAAATAGGGACGCCATGGCACGCCGCCCCAAGTCCCCGGAAGGACCGGATCTCGACCAGGTGACACGGCAGGTTGAGGCCGTGCTCGCCGAGCCGCTCTACTGGTTTCCCGTCCGGCACCATTCGCCCGCCGTTGCCCGCTTCCTGGAAGAAGCCTTCCGCCAGCGCCGGCCCAAAGTGGTCTTTATCGAGGCGCCCCACGAAGCCAACGACCTGATCCCCTACCTGGTCGATCCCAAGACCAAGCCGCCGATCGCCATCTATTCGTCCTATCGGGATGACAACAATGTCCTGGGGCTGGCCGGCATCGCCAGTGCCGCGCCCGACATTCCGCCACGCTTTGCTTCTTGGGATCCCCTCCTGCCCTACTCGCCAGAGTATGTCGCGCTGCGCCTGGCCGCCGAACTCGGGGCTCAGGCGATTTTCATCGATCTGCCCCACTACGCCCAGATCAAGCCGGAGGAAATGAGCCAACCTGCCACGGACCCTGGCACTTTACCACGCGATCGCCTCCTCGAACGTCAGACCGAGCGTCACATCGTGGAGAGTTCCTTCTTCCAGCAACTCGCGGCGGCAGGCGGGTATCGCTCCTGGAACGAAGCCTGGGACACCCTCTTCGAGATTCGCCCCTTCGCCGACGCCGAGGCCTTCCGTCAGGCGCTGGCCTTCTTCTGCGCCGCCGCCCGAGCCACCAGCCCGCCTGTGGGCCTTATCGCCGACGGCACCCTGGAACGCGAGCGGCATATGCTCCACGTGATCCGAGCGTCGCTCCAGCGTTTGAAGCTCAAACCGCACCAGGCCATGGTCGTGTGTGGCGGCTTTCACCTCTTCCTGGATCGGGACGACCCGACCCCGCCGCCGACCCCACCGCCAGGCTCGGTGTTCACCTCCGTGGTGCCCTATTCCTACTTCCGCTTCTCGGAGCTTTCGGGCTATGGCGCGGGCAACCGGGCGCCGCGCTTCTACCAGTTGGGCTGGGACCTGGAGCAGGAGGGGCGGGCCGACGACCTGGCGACCGAACACATCGTGACCGTGCTCAAGGAAGCCCGCAAGGAGGGCGAGACCTTCTCGGCCGCGGATGCGATCTCGGCGCGCCACCATGCCGAGATGCTGGCCCGGCTGCGGGGTCGCGCGGTCCCCATTCTCGACGATCTCGAGGCGGCCCTCGTCGCCTGCTGTTGCAAGGGAGACCTCGACCAGGAAGGCCAGCGCCTCCGGCGGGCTCTCGATGCCGCCGCCATCGGCACCAAGATCGGCCGCGTCACCCCGGCGCTCGGCCGTCTGCCACTCGTCAATGACTTTTACGGACTGCTCGACGACCTGGACCTGGCAGCCGTCACGGGGAAGGAAAAACGTCTTACAGTCGAGTTGG
>CALLZJ010000297.1 GCA_937858435.1 uncultured bacterium | reverse complement strand
CACCAGCGCCCCCCACAAGGCCGGCTAGGCCGCCACCCCCCCCGACGACGGCAGCCTCAAGAACTACCGCCTCCTCAAGGTGCCCTTCACCTCGCTCAATCGCAAGGCGGTGGCCGACCTGAAGCTGAGCACCCGCGAGGCCGACCGCTGCAAGAACTTCTTCGCGCTGGGGCTGGTCTACTGGCTCTACGAACGGCCCATGGAATCGACGCTCCGCTGGATCAAGGACAAGTTCAAGAAGAACCCCGCGGTCCAGGAAGCCAATACCCGCGCGCTCAAGGCCGGCTATAACCTGGGCGATACGCTTGAAGCCCTGCCCCAGCAGTACCGCGTGCCCAAGGCCCGCATCAAGCCCGGCAAGTACCGCAAGGTGACCGGCAACGAGGCCGCCGCTCTCGGTCTCGTCTACGCCTCCATGCTGGCCGGCAAGAAGCTCATCTACTGCACCTATCCGATCACGCCCGCCACCGACGTCCTGCACCATCTCGCCGAGTTTCGGCGCTTCGCCGTCCGCACCTTCCAGGCCGAGGACGAGATCGCGGCGATCGGCGCGGCGATCGGCGCCTCCTTCGGCGGAGAACTGGGCGTCACGGGCACCAGCGGCCCCGGCGTCTGCCTCAAGTCCGAAGCGATCGGGCTGGCGGTCATGACCGAACTGCCCCTCGTTATCCTCGACATCCAGCGGGGTGGACCGAGCACGGGCCTGCCCACCAAGACCGAACAGGCCGCCCTCCTCCAGGCCATGTTCGGTCGTAACGGCGAATGCCCCGTCGCCATCGTCGCCCCGGCCACGCCCGCCGACTGCTTCCACATGGTCATCGAGGCGGTCCGCATCGCCGTCCGCTACATGACGCCAGTCTTCTTCATGTCCGACGGCTACCTCGCCAACGGCGCCGAGCCGTGGGACATTTCCACCGTCGACCAGATCCCCGCGATTCCGGTCAGCCATCCGAATAAGCCCAATCACGAGAAGGGCTTCATGCCTTATCTCCGCGATCCGCGGCTGGTGCGGCAGTGGGCCATCCCCGGCACCCCGGGCCTGGAACACCGCGTCGGCGGCATCGAGAAGGAAGACGTCACCGGCAACGTCAACTACGAGCCGACCAACCACGAGCACATGGTTAAAACCCGCGCTCAGAAGATCGCCAACATCGCCCAGGAAATCCCCGACCTGGAAGTGGCGGGCCCGGCTCAGGGCGACGTGCTCGTCCTCGGCTGGGGCGGCACCTATGGGACCATCGCCACGTCCGTCGAGAACATGCAGCGCAAGGGATTCAAGGTCGCCCAGGCTCACCTCCGCTACCTCAATCCGATGCCCAAGAACACGTTGCTCGTGCTCCAGAACTACCGGCACATCCTCGTGCCGGAGTTGAACGGGGGCCAGCTCTGGCTCTTGCTCCGCGGCCAGTTCGCCATGTCCAACATCCATCGGCTCAACAAAATCCAGGGTCGGCCCTTCCTCGTCAGCGAGATCGAGGCCGAGATCCAGGACCTCATCGCCCGGCAGTAGCCCAACGCATTCATCCCCGGGACGCCGCTCCGTTGGCCTCCCGCTGACCTATCCGCTTCTCTGCGAGACCAATGCCATGTCTGCCACTGCCCTGCCCACCCTGACCGTCAAGGAGCTATCCAGCGATCAGGACGTGCGCTGGTGCCCCGGGTGCGGCGATTACTCCATCCTGGCCCAGATGAAGAAGGCCCTCGCGCCGCTGGGCATTCCGCGTGAGAAGTTCGTCTTCGTCTCGGGCATCGGTTGCTCGAGCCGCTTCCCCTACTACATGAACACCTACGGCTTTCATAGCATCCACGGCCGGGCGCCCACCCTTGCCACCGGCCTTAAGATTGCTCGCCCCGACCTGCACGTCTGGGTCATCACCGGCGACGGCGACGGCCTGTCGATCGGCGGCAACCACTTCCTCCACGCCATTCGCCGCAACGTCGACATCAAGATCATTCTCTTCAACAACGAAATCTACGGGCTCACCAAGGGCCAGTACTCCCCGACCTCCCGGCTGGGCACCCGCACCAAGTCCAGCCCCCAGGGTTCGATCGAAACGCCGGTCCGGCCTCTCACGGTGGCCATCGGCTCCGAGGCCACCTTCGTGGCCCGCACCATCGACACCGACATCCATCACCTGTGCGAGACCCTTCAGCGTGCCGCCGCCCACAAGGGGACGGCCTTCGTCGAAGTCTACCAGAACTGCAACATCTTCAACGACGGCGTCTGGGACTACGTCAAGGACAAGAGCGTCAAGGCCGACCATGCCCTTTACCTCGAGCATGGCAAGCCGCTCCTGTTCGGCAAGGACAAGAACAAGGGCATCCGCCTCAATGGCAAGTGCGAGCCGGAAGTCGTGGAGCTGGGCAACGGCATCACCATCGACGACCTGGTCATCCATGATGAAAGAGCCGAAGAGCCCACGCTGGCCTTCCTCCTGAGCCGCTTCGTGAGCCCCGAGTTCCCCGAGCCGGTCGGCATCTTCCGAGCCGTCGAGCGTCCCTGCTACGATCTGCAAGTCAACGAGCAGGTCGAGGAGATCATCAAGGCCAAGGGGGCCGGCAAGCTGGAAGACCTGCTCGCCAGCGACGACGTCTGGACCGTGACCTGATCGCACCCGGCCCATTCACACCCCATCAAGCACCAAGGCCCGCGGATGTTTCCATCCGCGGGCCTTGTGGGTTACTCACTGGGTCCGACTTCGTCGGACAGCGATGGGCAGTGCCTTACGGCCGGGGAGCCGTGTGGCCGACCTGCTGCACCGGCGCGGCGGCCGGCTCGCTGGTCATGCTCTTCATGGTCTCCGCGGCGGCATCCCGCACCCGCGGATCGGCATCGTTCATGCCAGCCTGGAAAGCGCCCATGGCCCGAGCCGAGTTGATCCGCAGTTGGGCGAGGCTCCGCATCGAGGCCACCCGCACCAGGGGAGCCTGATCCATCTGGGCCGCCTGGATCAGCGCGTCCACCACGTAGGGGCTGGGCGGCAAGGCGGCGAGCTGTTCCGCCGCCCACTGCCGATTCTGCAGCGAGGGGGAAGTCTTGAGCGTGTACAGGAGGAAGACCTGCGTCTTCATCGCCTGGGCCGTTTCCATGTCATAGACGTTTTCCATGCCCGTCATGACCGAGACCATCATCTGCGGGCCGCAGGGGCTAGTCGGCTGGCAATTCGGCGGGCAATGGGGCCGATGATTGGCCGTCATGCTCCGCGACATCTGCGGATTGAAGACCGGGATGGCGGGCTGCGGCGGCAGCACGTTGGGGCAGGCGCCGAACGTGCCCATGGGCAGTCCAGGCACCGGGACGCTCATCATGGCGACCGGAGCGCCGTTGCAGCGGTCGCGGCAGCTCGCGCAGTTGCCGCATGGCTTGAGCCGGCTGCACTTGACCGCCTTGGCCGTGGTGCACGGGTCGCAAGCGGCGGGCGGGCAAGCCTGCTTCACCACCGTCGTCGGCGGGCACGGAGCGGGCTTCGGCGCCTGAACGACGACCGGAGCGGGCTTCGGTGCTTCCACGACCTTGGGCTTCTCGATCAACTTGACCTCGACCTTCGGGGCCGGGGCGCATTCGGGTGCCGGGCAGGAGGCACAGGTGTCGCAGTCGCGCTTGAAGATGCCGAACAGGCGATCCTTCAGCGACGGCTTGCACGTGTCGCAAGTGGAGCAGGTCGAGCAAGTGTCGCAACCGGCCGGCGTGCACTTGCGGCCGCAGTTCACCGTGAAGCACTCGCCGGTGTCGCAGGCCTGGACGTGGCTGGTCACGGAGCCGTCCCGTTCCTTGACTTCCTTAAGCACCACGCAGGCGCG
>CALLZJ010000296.1 GCA_937858435.1 uncultured bacterium | reverse complement strand
GGCCGATGCTGCTGCGTCGGGTCAGATCCTGAAGTTCACCGGCAACGAGTACCTGCAGGGCCTGGAGAACGGCGACTTCGCCATCTGCGTCGCCTGGTCGGGCGACATCTTCTCTCTCGGAGAGGAGTCGGGGATCGAGTTCATGGTCCCCGACACCGGCGGCACCCACGAGGCCACCCCCCCCACCCCCGTGATGGAACGGCCCCGCCCCCAGAATTACACCCCCACCGAACCCCCCCCCCCCCGCCACGACGTCTACACCGCGGATGAGATGCTCCTGACCGGTACGGCTGCCGAGGTCATCTCCGTCGTCAAGTGCGACGGCCGCGTCATCGGCACTGGCAAGCCCGGCCCGGTCTTCCGGCGGCTGCGGCAGTGCTACATGGACCTCACCCAGGGGAAGTACCGCTGGACGCGGAACACCGAGAACTACATGCACGCCGACTGGAACAACAGCTAAGCGGGCCGCGGACCATTCCGGTCCGCATGCCTTCCGTGCCTCTTCGCCCCCCGGTCTCGGCCGGGGGTTGCTTTTGGATGGCTTGCCATGTCTGCCTCCCCTGACGATGCCGCCTGGATCAAGCCGCTCGGGGCCATTCCCAGTGGACTGTTCGTCCTCACGCTGCGGCTCCAGGAGCGCGAGACGGGGCTGCTCGTCAGTTGGGTGCAGCAGTGCGGCTTCGATCCGCCGCTCGTGAGCCTGGCCCTGGGGCAAGGGCGCTACCCGGCCCGCTGGCTCGCCGCCGGCGCCGCCGCCACCCTCAATCAACTGTCCGACGAAGACAGCGCCTTGCTCAAGCACTTTGCCCGGGGCTTTGGTGAAGATGAACCGGCCTTCGCCGGGCTGACCCTACGCCGCCGGCCCGATCTGGCCCCGGTGCTGGAGGGCGCCCTGGGCTACCTCGATCTTGCCGCCCAACCGCCGCACGTCCTTGGCGACCATGCCCTCTTCGTTTGCCGTGTCGTTGATGGCGGTCTCTTGAAGCCGGGCAAGCCGTGGCTCCACACCCGCCGCTCCGGGCTGAGCTACTGAACCCATCCAACCCGTGGACCGAGCCCGTGGCGGCACGCACCGATTTTCTGAGTGTGTGCCGCCCGGCACCGTTTATACTCTTGGGCAAGTCCCAAAGTCCCAGGTCCTAGGTGTCCTATGGCCAAGAAAGCAAGCCAAGGCGCGGCGTCAGGGAAGGCTCCGGCCAGCAAGAGCAAGCCGGGCAAACTGGACAGTTTCATGAAGGCGGTGCAGGCCGACACCGATCCCGCTCGGCTGCAGAAGGCGCTGGCCATGCTCAAGGCCGACCGCTTCCAACTCTTCGCACAGGTTATGCCCGATGCGGTGCTCGGCGTGGTCAAGAGTCAAACCGACCCTGGCCTCGTCTACTCCTGCCGTCTCTCCTCCAACGGCGACTTCGCCTGCTGCACCCAGAACCTCAACATCTGCGGCGGTCTGCGCGGCGCCCTCTGCAAACATCTGCTCGTGCTCATCATCGGGCTGACCCAAAGCGGCGAACTGGACCCTCAGCGAGTGCGGCGCTGGATGAATGCGAGCCGCAGCAATGGTCCGACGCTCGATAAAGACGCCATGGGTGAGACCTTCCTCCGCTACAAGGGCGCTGAGGCTGGCGAGGTCGATTGGCGACCTACCGAGACCATTCCTGAAGACTACTACGCCTATTGATCTCATGGACAACGATCTCCTGGCCCCGTTGACCCTGGCCCAGAGCACGCTGGAGGAGTTGGTGGTGCGTGGCATCCGCGCCGCCGGCCCCGAACCCGCTGCCGTGCTGCAGTCGCTGAGTACGGAGTTGGAACAAGCCGGGGCCGACCACCTGGCCCAGGGCCTGCGGGCCGTGGTGGAGGCGATGGCCACAGGCGATCGCGCCGCCGCCCACCGGCTTCTCCTGGCTCAAACCAGCTTGCGCTTGGGCGAACGACTCGTGACGCTGGCCGCTGCCGCCAATCTCCTCGAACTGGTCGGCTCGGACCACGATGGGGATGCCTCAGCCGAACTAGATGACGAAGACGAGCAGGCGGGAGAAGGCGCATGAAGCTGGCGGCCGCCGACATCAAGAAGCTGCTGGGCCTGCTCGACGAATTGGCGGGCGCGGTAGAGCAATTGGTGCTCTCGGGGCTGACCACGGCCTCGGAAGCCACCCGGCAAGCCCTGAGTCAGGCATTCCAGGAAGCTTCCCGGCTCAAGCTGCTCCGGCTCGGTTCCACACTTCGGGCCGCCAGCGACGAACTTGGCCGCTTTACCCGAGGCGACAACGCCTTCTCTCGTGGTCGGCTCTGCTTCTTCTTGGGACGTTCCTGGCTTCTGGCGCGCGGCCTGGCCCAGGCCCTTCGCAATGAGGACGAAGCCACTTTCACGCGCCTCCTCTGGACGCCCCCGGCCCAGCCCGTGGCCAAGCTCGACGTCGTGACCTTGGGCGTCAGCAAGCGAGTGGTCGCCAACGCTTTCTGTGCCTTTGAGTTTCGCCTCCGCGCCGTCAAGGCCGCCGATCCCCTCGCCAAAGGCCAGCGGCTTATCTGGTCCTGCGTCTTTCCACTGAAGCCCGGCGTGGCCGTTCCCGCCGAGGGCGGGGCGATGCGGCGCGGCGGGTTCGCTTT
>CALLZJ010000295.1 GCA_937858435.1 uncultured bacterium | reverse complement strand
GCACGGCCCTCTTCGAAGGGGTCACCGTCCTGTTCCTGGCTCAGGTCTTCAACGTCGATCTGACGCTGGGCCAGCAGGGGATCGTGATCTTGCTCTCGGTGCTGACCGCGATCGGAGCAGCGGGCGTGCCGGGCGGCGCGATTCCGCTGCTGATGATGGTGCTGGCCTCCGTCGGGGTGCCGCCCACCGGGATCGCGTTGATCATGGGAGTCGATCGCATCCTGGACATGTGCCGTACCACGTTGAACGTGACGGGCGACCTGACCGCGGCCGTCTTCGTGGCGCGCAAGGAAGGGGTGCTGCTCGGAGGCGATGTGCCGCCCCCGCCCGCCCCGGAGGTGGGCAGTCCGGTCGCGCCCGCGACGCCAGAGGCAGGGCCGCCAGCGGGGCCAACTCCTCCCAGTCCGCCGCCGAGCTAGATTCATGCCGTACAATCGGCCCGGCACCCAGTCGCAAAGTCCGCGCTCACCCGGGCGCCTCTTCGCGCCGAGCCGCCTTGCGGTAAAGTAGACAGAGAGGGGCGCGTGCCCGTCACCGCGTGGCACGGCCCCGAAGTTTCAACCACGAGGTGGCCATGAACCGCCGGCGCTTATTGGTTCTTCTGCCTGCACTTCTCCTTCTGAGCGGGGCGCGCCCCGTCGCCGACGCCAACTTCAACGGCACCTGGCGGATCACCGCCCTGCAGCCGGACAAGGAACTGATCCTCGGCCTCATCGCCGTCGAGACGCGGGGCGGCAACCTGCAGGCCCGGGTCGTCGCCGCTACGCTCATGGAGCCTCGGGACCTGCTCATCCAGCGGATCGCCGCCGCGGGCAACCAGCTCCGCATCGACCTGGAAGTGAACAAGCAGACGATCCGCCTGGTCGCCTATGCCGGCAAGGCCGAGACCCGGCCCACCCGCCTCCTGGGATCGCTCGAGGTCCGGGGTAAGCGCGACCTCTTGCGGCTCGATCGCACCGATGCCCGGGACGTCGACCCGGCCCGAGCGGCGACACCCAGCCCGGCCCTGGAGGATATGGGCAAGGCAATGGCCCTGGCGGAACCGAAGGAACGCGAGGCCGCCCTCAAGCGGCTGCTTGAACGCTTCGCCAATCAGACCGGCACCGCCCTGCCCCTGGCCCTGGAGTTGCTCGAACTGGCCAACGAGACGGAGGTGGGCGAGTCGGAGCTGAAGGCCCGTGCCGACCAGGCTGTCAAGATCGCTGCCACTCATGGTCGTGAGATGGAGATGCAGGTCGCCCAGATCACCGCCCAGATTGTCCTGAAGGGCGGCAAGCACCCCGAGGTGGGCCTCGCCTTGGCCCGGCAGGCGGAGGAACTGCTCGACCAGCAGGATACCCTCGCCACCCAGTCACGCATCCTGCGAACACTGATTCAGGCACGTCGGGCGGCCAAGGAGATCGAGGGGCTGGCCGAACTCGAGGCGCGGCTGGCTCCCATCGACAAGCAGTTGGATGAAGAGTACGAGGCCAACCTGGTCCCCTTCCCCGTCCAGCGGTTCACGCGGCCCGCGGCGGCGAACCGCGTCGCCGTCGTCGAGATGTTCAACGCCACACAGCGGCCTGCCAGCGCGGCGGCCGACCCGGCCGTCACGGCCGACGTCGTCTTCGCCGCGCTCAAGGGCACCTACAACCCGCAGGAGGTCATCCTGCTCCAGCATCACCTGCACATCCCCGAGTCGAACCCGCTGGCTAACCCCGATACCGAGATGCGGGCACTCTGGTATGGAATCAACTTCGTGCCGGCCGTCTTCCTGGATGGCAAGGCCCAGGCAACGCTCGGGGCCACGACGACCGAAGCGCGGGGGGACTACGCCCTGCTCCGCGAAGCGATCAACAAGCAACTGGCGACGTCGTCGGACATCAAGCTCGACCTCGCGGCCCGGCGGGCGGGGGACGTGGTCAAGATCACGGCCCGGGCCGCCGGCCTGCCGGGCGGCGAGTCGAAGCAGCGCCTCTGGGTCATGCTGGTGGAAGAGCGTGTCCATTACGTCGGCACGAACGGCAACCGGCTGCACGACGGCGTGGTCCGGGCCATCCCCAAGCTCGCGGACGACGTGGTCCATGGGCAGAGTAGCGAGCCGATTGAGATCAGCATCGACCTGGCCGAACTGCGAACCCGGCTCCAGGCCTATCTCGACGACACGGCCAAGAGCGATCCCTTCCCCGACAACGAGCGGCCGCTGGTGCTCGAGAAGCTGCGGGTCGTTCTCCTGGTGCAGAACGAAGAGACGAAGGCGATCCTTCAGGCGGTCACGGCCGAGGTGGAGGCGGAGCCGAAGTAGGCCTTGCTGGCCGCGGGTCTAGGGCTGGCGATTGAGGCTGGGCCCAGCGAATTCCGGGAACAGGGCGAGGAGGCCGCCGTCGGGATCGACGGGGCCCAACTCGTTCACGAGCCGGATCATGTCGAGATTGGCCTGCTGAATGGCGCCCATGCAATCCGGCAGGTTGGAAAGCCGGGTGTATTCCGCCTGGTAACGTTCCCCCGCGAATTTAAGGTCCACGCTCATGCGTTTCAGTCCACGCCGGGCGGCTTCGTCCTTGGGGGCCGGGGTGCGGGCGAGTTCATGAACGACCTCATGGGCGGCCTGCACCGTGCGGCGGAACTCCGCGTGATGGATTTCGATCGTGCCGCGGTCCTTGATCTCGCGCATGACCTCGACGGCTTCCTTGAGCGTGGCGATCGCCTTCTGGACCAGTTGTTCCTGGGGCGTGCGGGCGGGCGCGGGACCCCAGAGTGCGACCCCGAGCCCGCCGGCCGTGAGCACGACGAGGGCCACGACCACCGCGCTGATGAGCCCCCAGCGGCGGCCGGGCGGTGGCGGCACGTTGACCGCCGACGTAGCAGAGGGAGTCGCCACCGGCGCGGGCTTGATCTCAGCGAGATGGACGAGGACCCGGCAGCGTGGGCAGGTCATGTTCGCGCCCCGCGTGATCGCCGCCTCGGTCGCCTGCAGCCAGCCTTCGCACCCCGGACACTGGAACGGAACCTTGGCCACGTCAATAGCCTCCGGCCGTGCCGGTCTGCGCGGGGATCTCCAACAGGAACTTGGCACCAAACTCCCACCATCCGTCACTGCGTTGACACTTGCGGAGGATGGCGGCGGGCACCGGAGTTGGTGCGCCCCCCGAGACCGAAGGCACATAGACGATCAGTTTATCGGTGTGCAGCTCATAGCCGTAGTAGAAGGCCACACCGCCCTTGGAGATATCCTTACCGTGAACGTCGAGCGGTTGGCCGATCTGATTGCCCGGGTAGACCGGCGCGACCTGGAACGGCTGCGGGAAGTCATACCGCTCATGGGCGTGGCGTTCCCGTGAAGCCTGCAGGTAGATGCGGAGCTGTTCCAGGATCTTGGGGCCCGAGCCGCGGAGCAGTTCGATCTTTTCTACGTCGTTGTCGGTGCCGAACGGGACGATCTGGACCTTGACCTCGGTGAGAAGGGCCAGCTTGGTGGCAGGCCTCGTGAGCAAGAGGCTGATCTCCAGGCCCGGCTGCTGCCCGCGCATCTTCTGCCACATGCCGATCGGCTTGAAGAGCTTGAAGACGAAGAAGCTATCGTCGGAGCGGACCGCTTGCGCGCCTAGAGCCTGGCGGAAGCCTTCGAGCTTGGCGTTGGCCATCGTGCCTTGCAGCATGGCTCCGCACTTGTAGACGATGACTTCGCCGGCCCGGTGGAAGAAATGCAAATCGCCCGAGACCTCGACGGGCCAGGTGGCGGCGATGGTGTCGACCAGCGACGTGATGGCATAGGCAGCGAGTTGGGTCGATTCATCCGGCCCGCCGGTGGGCAGGTCGAACCAGGTCGCATTGGTGACATCGACGTGGGAAAACGAAGCGGCCGTCCGCCGCGGGTCGTCGGGCGGCAGGTCGACTTGCTCCAGCGCTTCGACGAACTCGAGGCAGGTCTGGAAGCGGCGGGCCGGGTCGGGCTGCAGGGCACAGGCCACGATCTCGCGCTCGGTGCCCGGCAGGGGGTCGAGTTCGGGATGGACGAGGCGGCTCGGCGTCAGCCGGTTGCGCGCGGTGCTCATGGTCGGCCGGGCCAGGAGCGCCTTCTTGAAGGGATGGGTCCCTGTCAGCATCTCCTGGTAAATCTGTCCCAGGGCGTAGACGTCGGAACTGCGGAAGTATTGCTTCTCGTCGAACTCGGGCGCCTTGTAGCGGGGGTTGAGCACGCCAATGTCGTGGCCCGCCTTGTGCCAGAGCAACTGGACCAGGCCAAAGTCGCCGATGAGCAGGGCGTCGTCGGCGGGCAGCATCAGGTTGCGCGGATTGAGGGCCAGGTGGTGAATGTCGAGCGTTTCGAAGAGGTTGTCGAGCGTTTCGGCGGCTTCACGGAGGTAGCCAAGCAGTTCGTGACGGGGGATGCCCTGTTGGCGTTGGCCGCGGTAGCCCTGGAAGCGGTTCCAGAGATTGTCGTCGAAGAGTTCGGAGAGCAGAGCGAGTCGGCCCGGTCCGCCATAGATGACCTCGGACTGGACCAGCCCCTCGTGCTTGATTGAAGTCAGGACCTTGATGTTGTGGGCTTCGAGCTTGACGTCCTGGCCCTCGAAGCCGCTCACGATCTTGGCCATGAGCTTGTTGCCATCGGGGCTCTTCACCTTCCAGACTTCGCCCAGGGGGCTGCGGCCGAGCAGGTCGAGATAGTCGAACCCGGAGAGGATGTTCTCGCCGCCGCCGTGGATGAGCGACGAAGGCGTATTGGGGAGGGTGCCCGGGCCCGAAGTGTCCGGCAGGCGTTCGGTGCGCGGTCCCGAGGCGCTGCCGCCGATCGGCTGAATGACCTGGGTGCGCGGCGAGGCCGTGCGCGGCACCGCCACGGCCTTCGGATCGGTGCTCGTTTCCTCGTCCAGGTTGATTTCGCTCTTGGTGTCGAGCCCCGGCAGGCGGATGAAGGCGCGGGAGATGGGCCCCGCCTTGCCGGCTCCGGGCACGACTTCGCCCGTCAAGAGGGCCTGGATGAAGGCACTACACGAGGGATAGCGCTTGTCGGGCTCCTTGCTCAGGGCCTTGGCGACGATGGGCAGGTCCTTGGGCGGCAGCGAGTCCAGGTGGGGCTCGGCCATGAGATGCTGCATCGCCAGCGACCGGGGATTCTTCCCGGTGAAGGGCATGACGCCCGTGAGCAGTTCCTGGTAGACGATGGCCAGGCTGTATTGATCGCTGTAGACGCTCGGTTGGCTCTTGAGCACTTCGGGGGCGCAATAGAGAGGCGTGATGCCCGGCAGTTCGGTGGTGGGCTCGCCAGACTCGGTGGCCTTTTCGAATGCGCGCAGGTCGCCGACCAGTCCGAAGTCGGCCACCTTGACGTGACCCCCGACGAGGAACAGATTGCCCGGCTTGATGTCCAGGTGCAACAGGTTATGTTGCGCGTTCATGATGTCCAGGGCTTCGGCGGCCTCAGCCACGTAGGACAAGAGCTCGTCCCGGGGAATGCCAGCATAGCCCGCTTGCTTATAGCCCTCATAGCGGCCGATCAGCGTTTCGTCGGCCAACTCCATGACGATCAGCAGTTCGTCATTCACTTCCTCGAAGCGGTCCATGGAGAGCAAGAAGGGGTGCCGAATGGTCATGACCTTCTTGAGGGCGGCGAACTCCTGGGCGGCTTGCTGGGAACCGACCGCGCTGTGGACGCTGCCGCGGACGAACTTGATGGCTTTGAGGATGCCGCCGGGGGCTTCGCATTTCCAGACTTCGCCGAACCCGCCGCGGCCGAGCGGCTCGATCAGACGATAGCCCGGTAGCGGCGACGCACCGGGTTCGCGAGGCGACCCGTCGCCGGCATGGGGCGTAATCTGGCTATGAGGCGGCGTCTTGGCCACGTCGTCCTCGACCCCCAAGTGGACTCTCCAGCTTAATTTACTCCAAAAGTTGCGTCCAGCGAATAGTCGCGCCGGAAGTTGTTCAACTTGGGCTTGCCAGCCGCTGCGGAGTCACAGCACTCGCAGGCGCTACCCGGCTCACTCCTTCGTCGCACTCGGCGGTTGGCGCTCCCGCTCCACTTCCGGGAAGCGGCTCGGGTCGGGCGGGTCGCGGGGGGGCCCCAGCAACTCCCGGGCCCGGTTGAGGGCATCGTCGATATGGCCGACGATGTTCTCCGATCCGAAGCGCTCGTAGCCGCCCGCCTTGCCCAGAGCCAGCATCGGCTGGGTGTGGATTTCGCTCAGGATCAGCGTCTGGCCGTCCCGTTCACACTTGCGCCGCAGCTCTTCGAGGGCGAACAGGCCGGTGGCGTCCATCGCCGGCACGTGCCGCATCCGGAGAATGAAGACCCGCTTTTCCTTCGTCCCCACGGTTCCAAGCACGTCGCGGAGCTTGTCGGCCGCTCCGAAGAAGAAGGGACCATTGACCTCATAGACCTCGACGCCGGGCGGTTTGCGCCGCTGCTCGATGGCGTTCGGGTCTTCGGTCCCGTCGCCGGCGTCGCTGAATTCCCGGGTCACGGCCTGCACGTTGGTCACGTCCGCCATGCGCTTGATGAAGAGCAGACAAGCGAGCACCAGCCCCACGGGCACGGCCACGGTCAGGTCGATGAGCACCGTGAGGCCGAACGTCACCAGCATGATGGCCGCATCCGACTTCGGTGCTCTCAGCAGCGCCTTGAAGGACTCGATCTCGGCCATGTTCCAGGCGACCATGACCAGGATCGCGGCCAGGGCACAGAGGGGGATATGGCCTGCATAGGGCGCCAAGGCCAGCATGATGACCAGCAGCGTGAGGGCGTGGATCATCCCCGCGACCGGCGTCCGCCCCCCACTCTTGACGTTGGTGGCCGTGCGCGCGATAGCTCCCGTGGCCGGGATGCCGCCAAAGAGCGGCGAGGCGATGTTGGCTACCCCTTGGGCCACGAGTTCGATGTTGGGCCGATGCCGACCGCCGATCATGCCGTCCGCGACCACGGCGGAGAGGAGCGACTCGATGCCGGCCAGCAGGGCGATGGTGAGCGCCGGTGCCATCAGTTCCTTGAGCCGATCCTGCCAATGGTCGCCCCAATCGAAGGCGGGCCAGGCCGGAGCGGGCAGGGAACTGGGAATGGCCCCAAAGCGGTCGGCGATGGTCTCGATGCCCACGTCTCCGAACAAGGTCTTGAGCCCGGCGACCAGGCCGGTGGCGAACAGCATGACCACGAGTGGCCCCGGGATTCGGACCCGCAGCCGAGGCCAGACCAGCAGGATCAAGAGGCTGAGCGCGGCCAGCCCGACGGTGGGGGCGTGGACCGCGTTCAGGTGTCCAGCGTAGGCGGAAGCCTTGCCGAGAAACTCCGCCGGTAGCTGGGTCAGCCCCAAGCCCAGGAAGTCGTTGATCTGACCGGTGAAGATGATGACGGCGATGCCGGTCGTGAAGCCGGCCGTCACGGGATAGGGGATGAACTTGATCGCTGCTCCCACCCGCGAGACGCCCATGATGATGAGGAGCACGCCGGCCATGAGGGTGGCCATGGCCAGGCCGTCGTAGCCCAGCTTGGGAGCGAGCACGATGCCGGCGACGATGGGGATGAAGGCACCGGTGGGCCCACCGATCTGCACGCGGCTGCCGCCCAGGAAGGAGATCAGAAAGCCGGCGATGATGGCCGTGTAGAGTCCGCGTTCGGGCCCGACACCGGAGCCGATGGCAAAGGCCATGGCCAAGGGCAAGGCGACTACGCCGACAATGACGCCGGCCGAGAGGTCCGCTCCGAACTGTTTCAGCGAATAGCCCCGCAGCACCGTGAAGGTCTTGGGGATGAACATGAATCCTCCGTGACACCGGGGGGTCAGCAGTCGAGCCACTCGACCTGGCCGGTGTCGAGATGATAGTACGCTCCGACCACGCGGAGTTGGCCCCGGCGGACACAGGGCCGCAAGATGGGCCCCACGGAGCGTAGGCGGCGGACGACCAGGCCGACATTGGCCCGGGCCACCTGGTCGATGAATTCCTTCGTGGCGGCGCCCGTCTCGGGGACGGCCGGCGCGATGTCGTCGACCAGGCGCTGCATGTGTCCCTCGGCGGGTTCATCGCGCTGGGTCGCCGCCACGGCTGCCGTCACCGCGCCGCAATGCTCATGTCCCAGCACGACAACGAGGGGGACATGCAGATGGGCCACCGCATACTCGATGCTGCCCAGGGTGTCGTCGTCCGCGACGTGCCCGGCCTGGCGCACAACGAACAGCTCGCCGAGCCCTTCGTCGAACACGACTTCGGGGGCCACCCGGGAGTCGGAGCAGCCGAGCACGACCGCGTGGGGATGCTGAGCTTCGACCAGCCGCGCCCGCCAGTCACAGGACTCGTGGGGATGGATACACGCTCCCTCTGCGAAGCGGCGATTGCCGTCCTTGAGTTGAGCCAGCACTTCGTTCGCGGAGAGGTCGGTGGGCTTGCTGGCGTGGGCCAGGACGGCGTGCGGTTGATGCACAGTCGGGGCGTGGCCGGCAAGCCAGCTACGGTAGGTCCACCCAGTTGCCAGTCCGCCGAGGGCCCCCAGCGAGGCCCAGAGCACTTCGCGTCTTGAGACGTTCATCACCGCTTACGGGCGTCGGTTGGCCGCGTCCGCCGTTCTGAATCTTGTCTATCCCTTTAGTCTAGCCCAAGGGCCGGGAACTGTCCGGCCAGGACGGTGCTGGGATGTCGGTTCACGCAGCGGCCACAACCGGGTTGTATACGTCCGTTCATTATGATAGACTCGGAGGAGGCCTGGGCGGTTCAGTGGGCGGACGGGGCAGACGCGGCCTGGGGCTTCGAGGCTGGAACAGGCGCCGGGAAGTGTGGCATGGCCCTGAAACCCTGTGAAATCGACGTGGCACAAGCGTCCAAGTGTGAAAGACCCCCGCGTGGCGACCCTCTGGAAAGCTCTGGCGCTAGCGCCCAGAAGCGTGGAAACCCCGTGGCGAGCTCTGGAGACCCCGTTAAACCCCCTTGGCGAGGCCTGGGGATGGCGCCCCGGAGGCGGGAATTCATCGGCCGAGTGCGTGGAGATTTACGGCGGCGCCGTTCGGGCCGATCGCTACAATAGCCCTTGATTCGCCTCCAGGTCCTGAGCCTTGCGACATGGAAGACTTGCAGCACGAATGTGGCGTGGCGGCGATTTACCTGCTCGATCGCCCGGGCACCTCGACCATCATTCCCGATGGCAGCCCCGAAACGGTGGCGAAGCTCCTGCCCCGCATGCTGCTGGACCTGCAGAACCGCGGCCAGCTTGCCGCCGGCATGACCAGCTTCCATCCTCACCGCGAAAAGCTGCTCGATACCCACAAGGAGATCGGCACGGTCATCGAGGCCTTCCGCCTCAACCATCGCGGCAAGGCCCAGAGCATTCTCCGCAACTTCGCCGGCCAGGCCGCCATTGGCCATGTCCGCTACGCCACCTGCGGCAAGGACTCCCGCAGCTATGCTCAACCCTTCAACCGCTACCATGGCAACCGCTGGAAGTGGTTCAGCTTCGCCTTCAATGGCCAGTTGGCAAACTACAACGATCTCAAGGAAGAGCTGCTGGCCCGCCGTGACTACCATCTGACCCGCGACACCGACACCGAAGTGATGATGCACCTGCTCAGCTACGAGCTGCGCGGCGAGCAGTGCCCCGACCTGGTCGAGGTCTTTCGCAACCTCGGCGCCAGCTTCGACGGGGCGTACAACATTGTCTTCCTCAATGCTCGGGGCGATATGGTCGTCAGCCGCGACCCACGCGGCATTCGTCCCCTTTGCTATGCCGTCGACGGTCCGCTCTTGGGGGCCGCCAGCGAGTCGGTCGCACTGCAAAACGTCGGCTTCAAGGAGATTCGCGACCTGGAACCGGGCACGATGCTCCTGGTGGAAAACGGCCAGTGGCGCATCGAACGCTACGCCCCGCCCCTGCCGCCCAAGCATTGCTTCT
>CALLZJ010000294.1 GCA_937858435.1 uncultured bacterium | reverse complement strand
AGTAGACGAGGAGCGAGGTGGCGTCCTCGCCGGCCTCCACGGTCTCCAGGGCGAACGGGGGCAGCACCCGCCCGAACCCGGCGTCGTCGACCACCGGCACCCGGATGGGGATGCCCGCCGTGCGGGCGGCGATCTCCGCCGACACCGGGTCGTCCTGCCCCGCGGCCCAGGCCCCGCCCCAGAGTCCCACCGCCAGCGCGAGCGCCAGCACGACCATCGCCGACCGCCGACCATACCCAAGCATGATTCCACTCCCGAAAGGTTTGACCCTGGTGATTATAGCTCAAGCCGTCCGGGCATGCGCCCCGGATCGCCAACCTACCCCCTACGCTGCCCGCGACCGGGCTTCCGGCACCGGGGTCGGCGGGTCCAGGTTCAGCCGACGCCGAACCAGGTAGGAGGTTTTGCCCTGGCTCTCGAAATAGGTTCGAGCCAACACCTCGCCGATCAGCCCCAGCGAGATGAACTGCACGCCCACCACCACGAGCAAGACGCTCAGGAGCAGAAGCGGATTGCGATTCATCCGCTCATCCCAGACCAACCGCTGCGTGATGGTGGTCAGCAGCGTGAGCCCGGCGAGGACGAAGCAGAGGAGCCCGCCCGTTCCGAACACGTGCATCGGCCGGGTCAGGTAGCTGTTGAGGAACTTCACCGTGATGAGGTCGAGCAGGACACGGAACGTGCGGGTGAGGTTGTACTTGGTCTGGCCGAAGCGGCGGGGATGATGGCGCACAGGCACCTGGACGAAACGATGGCCGCTCTGCTGGGCGAGCACGGACATGAAGCGGTGCATCTCGCCGTACAGGGACAGTTCCTGGGCCGCCTCGCGCTTCATGGCCCGGAGGGTGCAGCCCAGGTCGCGGATGGGCACCCGGGTCACGCGGCGGATAAGGGCGTTGGCCAAGAGGCTCGGCAGCTTCCGCGACAGCCAGTGATCCTGGCGATCCTTGCGCCAGCCCAATGCCACGTCGCAGCCGTCGCGCAGATGGTCAAGCAGCATGGGGATGTCGGCGGGATCGTTCTGCAGATCGCCGTCCATGGTCACGATGGCCGCTCCCCGGGCGGCATCGATGCCAGCCCGCAGGGCCGGGGTCTGGCCGTAGTTGCGGCGCAGTTCGACCACCTTGACACGCCGATCGGCGGCGGCCAGCTCCGCCAGCACGTCGAACGAGCCGTCCGTGCTCCCGTCGTCCACCAGGATCAGCTCCCAGGCCAAACCCGTGGGTTCGAGGGCAGCGCGGACCGCCTCATGCAGCGGTTTCAAGTTCTCCCGCTCGTCCTTGATCGGCACGATGACCGACACGTCCATGACCAACTCCCTCGTTCAGAGCGTCGCTTGGGGCCGGGACCGCGTCGCTCGCCAAGTAGACCAGACCTCCGACCAGCCCCACCACGACGTTCATCGCCAACCACGAAAGGCCCAGGGCCACCGCGGTTGTGGCCGGCACGCCATAGGGCGCCAGCAAGACCACGAAGCTCCCCTCGCGCACACCCAGGCCGCCAATGCTCACGGGCACCATGGTCGCCAGGGCCACGAGCGGCACCACCACCGCATAGACCCCGAGTCCCAGGTCCAAGCCCAGGGCGCGACCCATGTAGGCGATCTGCACGATGCTCGCCAACTGGATGGCGAGCGATAAACCCAAGGCGGACCAAGACTCCCGCCTGTAGGCCTGAGAAAGGCTCAGGGCCGTGGCCAGGTTGTTGAGCCGCTCCGAGCGCCGGGCCAGCCGCGGCAGCCAAAACCGACCCACGACTAGCCCCAGGGCCAACAGCCAAAGACCCGCCTGAGCGATCACTGGGAGAAGCTGGACCTGCCAGATCGACGCCACGCAGGCTACCCCCACCAGCGCCACCAAGCCCGAGAGCCGATCACTGACCACCGACCAGCCCGCGGCCAGCCGGCGCCGCGGCTCGTCGGCCAGACGCAGGGCCCGCACCACGTCCCCGCCGATCGACGTCGGCAGGAACAGGCTGAAGAACAAGCCTTCATAGCACAGCCCAAGGTAACGCCGCCACGGCTGGTGGAAGCCCAGTGCCCGGCCCAACAGCCGCCAGCGATAGCTCGCCAGTCCAAGCTGGACCACGCCGTAGATCACCAGCGCGATGAACCAACCCTGCGGCTCGGCCTGCCGCAACACTTCCAACAGGTGAGGCCAATCCAGCCGCCAGAGCAGCCAGCCCAGGATGGCAACGCTGATCCCCGCGCGCAGCAGCGTCTGCGGCCAGCGCGACCGAGCCGGGAAACCCGCCAGCCGATCGCCCATGCCGGTCATCGCTTCACCTCCATCTGCCGCGTCCAGGGAGGTGAGCCCACCATGTGGAACCAGCACATCTGCTCGTCGCTCATGTCGGCGAAGACCTCGACCGAGCCAGCGTGCTGCAGGGGCGGCAGGGCCACGATCAGTTCGACGCTGCCACCCGGCGGCACGATCTGGTCGAAAAAGCCAGAGCCGCCTGTAGCCAGGAATGTCTGTGTCTTCACGTCGCGCACAAAGACCCGCAGGTGGACGCCGGCATGGGCCGCCCGCATCAATCGCCAGGGCCGCCGGCTCCGATTGGTCACACGGAACTCCAGCCGCGTCCACTGGCCGACCTGAAGTTCGCCGGGCCCTTTGGCCAGCGTCACCTCGGCCCAGCAATGGAGCGGCAAGTACTCGCTCTGGACCCAGCTACGGAACCGCTCCGGCGTATGTTCCAGACCCTGCTCCGCGAGCCAAGCCGGGTAGGTCGCCAGACATTCATCCAGTACCTGCACGTCGCCAACGGGAGAATGGCCATACTGCAAGGACATCTGAGCCCAACCGTCGGCCAGGGTCGACCCCGGCTCCAGCAATGCCGCGCACGCGGCCGCGAAGCTGGTCCGGTCAGCGCCCCGGCGGCAGTGGATCAGCACCGGATACTCCACTTCCGCCAGGGCGGTCACGAGCTTGTGCAGTTCCGGCACGGGGGGCGGCATCGAACTGGAAAAATTGACATCGACCTGAGCGACCCCCAGCTCACGGAGGGTGCCAGCCTCCTTGGCGTACCAACCTTCCTGCGGGCAGCAGCCCCGGAGATTGATCACGGTCCGGATGCCGAACCGCCGCACCGCCTCCCGCATCTGGGTGGGGCTAAGCTGGGCGCTGCGATAGACCCGGCCAGGGACGACGGTGGCAAAGTTGGAGCCGAGGACCACCCGGACGAGTTCGAGACCCAGCCCCAGACCCGCCAGGCCCAGGACTAGCCAGAGGAGGCGGCCCACTCGCGATGACCTCACGGGCGCGCGAACCTGGGAGTCCCGAGGAGGGACCCGGCCATGAAGTCGGATCGGGGTCGAGGACGGAGCGGTAGCGACGGCCATCGGCATCCTTGCCTGGGTTGATGCAACCGCCTGAGTTATGCCAGATTTACGCCATTTGGCCTAGATCAAGTGCCCAGTCGGCGGGCCAGGCTCGGGCGGGTCGACAGCGAGGCTCGCACCTGGCCAGCGACAAGTCGCTCGTCCGTAAATCCAAGTCTGATAACCACTTGAGCGACAGATCCTAGTTGGCCGCCGTCGGTTAGGCAGACGTCTTGCTTTCCGGCTCGGCCGTGGCACCCGCGGGGGCGGTCGGCGTGCTGCTGCCATTGGTCTCTGCGCCGCCCATCTTGGCCAGGAACTCTGGCATCTCGATGCCGCCAATATCGCGCATGACCTGGAACATGGGCGGCATCGATCGGGCCATGCTTTGGAGGAAGTTCGTGGTGTTCGAAGTGCCGTTGCCCAGCCGGTCGCCGTTCTCCCAGACGACGATCTTGTCGAATTTGATGTTGGCGATGGCTGCCGCGGAGGTCTTCGCCAGTTGGTCCAAGTGCTCGAGCATGAGCAGTTGGAAAGCCGCCTGGGAGGAGCCGCACGCCTCGATGATCCGCTTCAGGCCGTCGCCCTTCTTGGCGAGGATCTCATACTGACCGCGAGCCTCGGCCTCGAGTCGGGCGAAGGCAGCCGCAGCCTGGGCCTCGGCCTCGATCCGAGCCTTGGCAGCCTCGGCTTCTGCTTCGACGATGGTCCGGGCCTTCTCGGCCTTGGCGGGGGCTTCCAGGATCGCGCGCTTCTCGGCTTCGATCTTCTCCGCTTCGGCCAGCGCCGCCTTGGCCATCGCCCGATTCTGGGCTTCGAGCACGGCGGCCTCCGCTGCTCGCTTCGCCGTCTCCGAAAGCTGGTAGGCTTCGGCCCGCTTCACGGCCAACTCAGCCTGCGCGGCAGCAATGTTCGCCTGGGCCAGCGCTTCACCCGCCGTCGCCTTGGCGTCGGCATCGGCCAGCCGGACACGCTTTTCCCGATCGGCCTCGGCCACCAACGATTCCTTCTCAAAGGACGCCTTCTGCTCGCCGACCCGTTGATCGCGGTCGAGCTCGGCAATCCGGATCGCTTGCTGCCGCATGGCATCCTTGATCAAGGCTTCCTGCTCGAGCAGGGCTGACTGCTCGCCGACCTCCTTCTCCTTTTCGAGCTGCGCCACCCGCACCGCCTGCTCGCGGATCGCTTCCCGGGTGCCGATCTCCCGCACCTTGGTGGCATTGGCCACCATGACCGCCTTTTCCCGCTCTGCCTCGGCCACGCCGATCTGGCCACGCTTCTCCTGCTCGGCTACGTCCACCTTGGCCTGCTGGACCGCGGCGGCAGCCGCCTTGCGCCCGATCGCTTCGATGTAGCCGCTCTCGTCCGTGATGTCGGTGATGTTCACGTTGATCAGCACCAGGCCGATCTTCTTCAGTTCCGGTTCCAGCGACGTTTGGATGTTCTCCAAGAACTTGTCGCGGTCCCGATTAATGTCGTCGATCTGCATCGACGCGATGACTTGGCGCAATTGCCCGAAGATGATGTCGCCCGCCTGTTGCTTGACCTCCTCCGTGGAGAGGCCCAACAGGCGGATGGCGGCATTCTGCATCGTGGCGTGGTCGGTGCCGATGGCGACCGTGAACACGCTCGGAACGTTGACGCGGATGTTCTCCATCGACAAGGCGCCCTTGAGCGGCACCTCAATCTGGATGGGCTCCAGACTCAAGTAGGCGTAGTCCTGAATCAAGGGGATGACGAAGGACGCACCGCCATGGACGCATTTGGCCGCGTTGCCGCCCGACGTCTTGCCGAAGATCACCAGGACGCGATTGCTCGGACAGCGCTTGTAACGCTTGGCGACGAACATCAGGAAGCCGAAGACCACCATGGCGACGGCAACGGCCGCCACCAGGGGCCAGGGCACCATCTGAAAGATGTCCGCCGAAGTTTCGGCCAGCAAGACAGCCGTCATGTTGCAATCTCCGCGTTGGCGTGTACGACTTCGACGGTGTTCGGACCGAGTACCGTGACAATGCGAATCGGCGTGCCGGTGGGCAGTTCGCCGCCGGCCGTGAGAGCCTCCAGTTCGACGGTGCGATTCTGGAGAGTCAGCGTCACTTTGCCCGGCCCCTGGCGCATGGCCGGGATCCGCAAATAGACAGTGCCCAGTACGCCCACGGCATGTTGAATGCGCACGGTGCCGTCGGCCCTGAGCCGGTAGAGCAAGCGCATGATGGCGGCGACGAGGTAAAGGGCCGCCGCCCCTGCCCCCAGGGCGACGGGGAACTGCCCGATCGGCTCCGAGCCATAGTAGCCGGCCGTCAGGCCCCCCAGGCCGAAGAAGGTCACCGCGGCACAGACGGCACGGAAGGTCAGCAGGCCGAAGAAGACGTTGCCGTGCCCGACATGGCCGTCATGGCCGTCGCCCCCCATGCCGCCGCCACCGTCGTCGACGTCGGCCGTATCCATTTCGACGTCACTGAAGAAGCCCATGGCTTCGCTCAGGAACTGCAGCACGACCAGCGTGCCGCCGATGCCGGTGCAGATCAGAAAGAAAGTCTGCATCGCTCCCACTCCGTGCTAGCGCCTCGGTTCGGGAGGCTATTCGCCCGCTCGGCGCCAGCATTCGGCCCAATCGCCCCGCTTTCGAGGGTAATGGATCGAGTCTGTCGTCGCAAGCGAATGTAGAGATGAGTGAAAGCTGGGGAACCGTGGCCGGCCCGTGCAACCGCTAAGGTCGGGCGGTTGTGCCTGGCCAGTCTGACGCCGCGGAGGGTCGAAAATCATTGAGAAGCACGAAGGCAGGTGGGCAGGGGACTTGGCGTCCGAGACGCCATGCACTCAGAATGCCGCCCCGGCAATGCACTTTACGGTTCCTGAACTGAACGCTGAGGCTTACGGCGCAGACAAGGCACGCTTCACTTGGATCAAGACACAGCTTGCTGAAAAAGCCAGCTTGGACGAAAACATCCTAATCCGTCCAGTCGGCCGTTAGGTACTTCCATTCAAACAACCGGGGCGGCGTGCAGGCAGCACGCCGCCCCGGATGGGAGTCTAAAGGTAGGTCCGTCGGCCTAGAACCGCCAACGGAGTTCGAAGCGGTAGAGCGTCTCGGCCAGGTGGTCGTTGGTCAGGGCCCAGGCCACGCCGCCGCCGAAGTCGACCTTGTCGCAGATCACGAGCCGGGCGCTGGGGCCAGCCCAGGCGATGGTGTCGCCGTTGGCCCGGAAGCCACGGGTCGCGTCGCCGTCCGGCTCGCCGCCCAGGAACGCATCGGTGTAGCGGCCGCCATTGAAGACCAGGCCACCCGCTTCCGCGCTCATCACAAACTGCACGCCGCACAGCACCGGGATGGAGTAGTTCAGGGCGCCGCTATAGTGGAACACGGCCCCTTGGAAGCTCGGATCGCCACCGATCGGCAGCCATTCGCCCACCTGCATCTGCCAGTACATGTTCTGGGTGAGCTTGAGGGCGACGAGCAGCGAGGGATTGATCGCCGTGTGACCGATGCCCAACCCCTTGCCCGGCGAAGCCGTGGGCAGCGTCGTCTCGATTTGCAGGGTGATCTGCAGCATCTCGCAATCGAGCAGCATGCTCTTGGTACCGAGCCGCAGATCCCCGAAGCCGGCGGCGTAGTTGTTCAGTTCCGGCGACACCGAGCGGAAGGGCTGGACAAAGTAGACGCTGAAGTTGCCCATCGCAGCTTCGGTGTAGAGGCTCAGTTCGTTGTAGTCGAGGTGGGTTTCACCCAGGAAGCCGGCATCGGTGGCGGCACCGGGCAGACGCGGCCCCTTGCCCCGGCCATCGGCCCGAGCCCAGAAGTACTCCGCGCGGTCGGGCTTGATGACGCCGTTACCGTTGTCCCAGCGAATCCGGGTCTGCGTCACCGGACGGGCCGCGTCGGTGAAGAAGGCGTTGTTGGCGGCAGCGATCCAGCGCGGCTCGTAGCACGGGTCCGGGCAACAGATGCACTCGTAGAACCCGCTCCAGACCCGGCCGATGAAGGTATCGTCGTAGCAGCCGCAGGGCTCGCGCCCGGGGATGCAATGGCCGCAAGGTCCACAGCCGTCGTAGGGTGAGCCGCTGCCACAGGCCGAGCAGCCATAGGTACGGCTACCCCGCAGGAGGCCGCTGCCACAGCTCGTGCAGCCGGCCGGCACGACGTTCGGATCGACGATCGGCTGGGCGGTCGGCAACTGCGCCGTCTGGGTCTGGGCCACCGCGGGCCGGACCACGGGCATCTCGTCGCCAAAGACGACTTGTACGACCTCGCCCGCGGGCTTGGCCTGCTGTGCGAGACCGACGCCGGGCCACGCCACGAGCAGGACGGCGGCCAGTCCCGACCAGCGGCGAAGCATGTTGCCTAGAATGCTGGACATGTCCCCCCTCCTTGCCTTGGGCGGCGTTCCCCGTCGGGTCAGTCAACCCGGACCACGGCCGCGCGCAGGCTTGACTTCTTCCCCGTGTCTTTGCAGTTATCGGCGGGGCAAGGGCGGGTTCTTGCGGCTTTTCACGAATCCGGCGGCTTTGTCCAGAACAGCAACTTTGGCGCCCCCTGGCAATCTGGGCAACCTCACATGCCCCGCGCCATCTCACCACATGGCCAGCCGCCCGGAGCATGGCCCCGGAGCCCGCCAGTTCGTTTCATAAACAGCAAGAAAGTGTCCCAAGCCCCCTTCACGATCTGGACTCATGTCATGCGCCTTGCCACTCTCTCACGCCCCGACTCAACTGGCTCCCGAGTCGTAGCCTGGCATCCCGAGGGGGCCATCGACCTCTCCCCGACCCCATTGCCCCGTACCCTCCGCGAGATCATCGCTCAGGACCTGTTACCGGCCGTCGCCGCCGAGTTGGCCCGAGGCACGCTTCCACTCCTGCCCGCGGCCAGCCTCCATTTCCTGCCGCCCATTCCCGATCCGCGCAAGATCATCTGCATCGGCCTCAACTACCGCGACCATGCCACCGAACAGGGCGCGCCAATCCCCAAGGAGCCAGTCGTCTTCAGCAAGTTCCCCACCGCCCTTAGCGGCCATGAGCACCCTATCCAGCTCCCGCGGGTCAGCCAGGAAGTGGACTACGAGGCGGAGTTAGTGGTCGTGCTGGGTCGGGCCGGCCGCGACATCCCCACCGAGTTGGCCCTGGAGCACGTCGCCGGCTACATGGTCGGCCACGACGTCTCGGCCCGAGACTGGCAAAAGAAGAAAGACGGCAAGCAGTGGCTGCTCGGCAAGAGCTTCGACGGCTTCGCACCCACCGGACCTTGGTTCGTCACCCGAGATGAGGTGCCCGATCCGCACGCCCTGCCCATCCGCCTCCGGCTCAATGGCCAGATCATGCAGGAATCCAACACCGCGCAGCTCATCTTCAGCGTCCCTTACCTCATCAACTATGTCTCGCAGGTCTGCACGCTGGAACCGGGCGATCTCTTGTTCACCGGCACACCGTCCGGCGTGGGGTTTGCACGCACCCCGCCCGTATTTCTGCAAGGCGGAGACGTGGTGGAAGTGGAGATCGAAGGGCTGGGTCTGCTCCGCAACTCGGTGCGAGCCTGACGTTCACGACTCGGTCGAGGACTCGAGAGCCGGAGTGGAGGCCGGGGCCGGAGCATGGTTGGGGGTGGCAGCGGAAGTAGAAGTCTCTTCCACTTGAGTTGTATCTGTGCTGGGCCACCAGCGCTGAATGACTACCTGGACGGGTCCCGCCAGCGCGAAGCCCCAGAAGGCCAACACCACAGCCAGTTCGCGGAACAGATAGGCGACGGCCAGCAGCAGAACGAGCTGGATCAGCCGGCTGAAGCGCTGCCGCCGCCGGAGGAGGCGGTTGCCCAGGTGGACATAGGGGATGCGCGACACCATGAGCAGGCCAAGCACGATGGCCGCTATGGGAGCGATGGTGCTTACAACGTTGTTGACCACGTCCTCGGGCAGCCAGCGATTCTCGTAGAAGCTGTGCCGGAGCAAGACGAGAGAGGCCAAGCAGCCCGCGGCGGCCGGGGAGGGCAACCCCTGGAACGAGCGGTGGTGCTTCTCATCCGTGCCGGTGTTGACGTTGAACCGGGCCAACCGCAGCACGGTGCAGCAGACGTAAAGCACGGCGGTGACCATGAAGAAGTCTTTGGCCATCCGGAGTTCCACGGGCTGGCCAAGCTGGATGACGAGAAAGGCCGGGGCGGCTCCGAAGCTGATCGCATCGCACAAGCTGTCGAGTTCGGCGCCAAACTGGGTGGCCGACTTGGCCCGCCGAGCCAAATAGCCGTCGAGCAGGTCAAAGACCATGGCCAGGAGGATGAGCACGCCGCTCACGTAGGAAGCAAGCTGTGGCGTGAAATGTTCCTTCGCCAGGCCGACGTAGGCGGCGCATACGATCGCCGAGAGCCCGCAGACCGCATTGGCCAGGGTGCACAGGGTCGGCAGAATGGCGACGCGACGGCGGGTCTGCTTCTCCTTGGTCATCGGCCCTATTTGAAACGGGGCGCCTGGCTCTGCCTCTGGCGGGGGGTTCCCCCGGCGGGGGGGGGGGGTGGGGGGGGTTGCCTCAAAG
>CALLZJ010000293.1 GCA_937858435.1 uncultured bacterium | reverse complement strand
GCAAGAGCGCGAGTGGCTCGAAGAGTTTGGCTGGCCGCTCCAGCCCGATGCCCTCCTGGTCGTCTTCTGCCGCAACGATGTCAGCCCATCTCAACGGCAGAAGAGCGACGTGCATCGCAGCTCGGCCGGCCGGCTGGGACAGTGGCTGACCGAACGGTCGCTCCTGGCCTTCAAGCTGGAGCGGGGGTTGGCTCGGCTGCGAGCTGCTGCCCTGGGGCGAGAAGGGCAGAAGAGCCTGGTCGTCGCCGCCGCCGCTGAACTGGAGGGTCTGCCATTCGTTGAGCAGGCTTATCGCCAGCTCGCCGCCTCAGCCCGGGAGCGCGGCGTGCCCGTCACTCTGCTTATCGTCCCCACACTCGACCTGCTGACCGGCAAGGAAGCGGACGATCTGTCGCCGCGCTTGACCGCACTCGGCGATGAACTCGGCTGGCGCGTCATCGACCTCGAACCGGCCCTCCTGCCGGCCGACCCGGCCTGGTTCCTGCCCGACGATCCGGTCCATCCCTCGGCCGCGGGATATGCCCGACTGGCCGACTGGCTGGCACCCCGCATCCAGGCCGACCTGGCGGCTCGGTAGCGGCCAGCGATTGCTTTTGCTCGGCGGGCTCCTACATCCACTGCATGGCCCGCCGTGCTCCTTTCCTCCTCACGTCGCTTCGCCTTGCCACGAAGCAACCCACGACCGCCGAGCCGGCGGAGATGGCGGGCTTGCTCGCGGGCTGGCTGAGGCTGTGGACCGCCGCCATCCTCCGGGATGCCGCCCGCCGGCCCCGGCTCGCCGACCCCACCGACCACGATGCCGCCCATGCCGATGGGCTTTACCTCATCCCCGACCAAGCCCCACCGACCCTGGCGGGCCGTTGGTCCGAACGGGCGAGGCAGGCGGGTGCCGGGTTGCCCCCCGCCGGTCCCGGCGACCCGGCCGAACTGGAGCGCGACACCGACCTCGCCGCCCTGGGGCTGGGCGTGCTTCTGCTCGACACGCTGACCGAAGCCATGGACCACATGCCCACCCTCGACGAGGAGGCCTTCTGGGCTCAAGTCCAAACAGCGGCCACCAGTGAAGATGCGCCGCGCCAAGAGGCACTGCGGGCGGCGGCCGACCTGCTCCGTCAGGCCCGGGAAGCCCTTTACCCTTCGCAACTGACCCTGCTCGAACTGACGCTCCTTGCCGACCTGCCACCTGCCGACTGGCGCCCGGGTCCGCTGCCAGCGAACCTTTTGCTGTCGGGCAGTCTGCTCGAACGTTGGGCCACGGACCGGCCAGAGCAGTTCGCCCTGGTGCATCAGGAGTTGGTCCAGCAGCGGCTCGAGATCGTGGCTGGTCCCTGGGACGACCGTGACGATCTGCTCGCCCCCCTCGTCCTGCAAGAGGAGAATCTGCGGCGAGGACTGGCCAGCTATCGGCGCCATCTGGGGCATGATCCATTCGTCTATGGCCAGGTGGCGGCCGGGCTGGGTCCGCAGACACCGCAGCAGCTTCTGGCCGAGGAGGTGCGGCACGCGCTCCTGACGCCGCTCGGTCCCGGCGGGCTGCCCCCCTTCCGCGGTGCCGTGCTTGAATGGCCTGCCCGCGACGGGCAGTCGATCACCGCCCACGTCCGCCCCTGGCATGGGCGGGAACTGCCGACCGCGCTCTTCAACCTGCCCTGCCAGTTGCATGAAACGATCATGCAAGACTTCGCGGCCGTGCATGGGTTGGTCGGGCCTATGTCCCCGGGGCCCACGTGACCGACCTGCCACCGGCTCCGGCTCCGCCTC
>CALLZJ010000292.1 GCA_937858435.1 uncultured bacterium | reverse complement strand
CTCGCAGGAGTGACACGGGCAGGACGGCGCGGGTATCGGGGCCTTCCAACCCAAGGCTGACAAGAACCAGGAGTTACTCGTGAAGCAAGAATACGAATCCATCGTGAAGAACGAGGTGCAGCGGGCGATTTGCAGTGACGAAGATGCCCGCCGGTTCGGCTCGCTTCGCCTTGAGCGCCTTGAGGCGGAAACCCTGTTTCGGCCTTGCGTTGTGGAAGCGGGCCGGGCGTGCCTGGGCAGCATCCCTGGCCGCCTGGCTGCCACGGAGAGAAAAGCTGATGTTGATGGCCAGCGGGCAACCCCAATACTTCTGGTGAGGCGAGGCAAGCAGCTTCAGCCGGCCAGACGGCAACAGCGGCCAAGGCCATCGCGGCGCCCAGGCTTGAGCATCGCAGGCCGGCGCTGACCTCAAGGCCCTTCGCCCTCCCGCTCATCCCTTTCGCTTACGCGAAAGACGCCAAACAGCGTCCGCGTCCGGGGTGCGCGCGTCAAGGGCCACGGATGACGCAATGACGGAACCGGCAGTGAATTCCCACCAGCCTCGCACACGAGGCGAGGACGCAAACCCGGCCAGGGGCCGAGAAGGAGGAAAGGATGAACCAGCGGCTCATCCATGAGACGGCCTTCAACATGACGCGCATCCTCGTGGGGATGCCCGGACATGAGGAAGGCAGCGACGAGGAATACCGGCAGCGTTTCGAGCGGGTGTTCCAAACCTGCAAGTCGGGACTTACCCGCTACCACCGGCAGGTGGAGCGGATGCAACACAACCTCAACCCAATGGGAGGGACCAATGCATCAGCAACAGCATCCTAATGACCAGCTCAGCATGCAGGGCGGCTTCAACCTGTTTTACATCCTCCTCTACGGCCACGCACTCACCTGCACGGTGTTCCTGCGGACTTCCTTCGGCCGGGAGGGCATCGGGATCGCCGGCATGGCCGGGTTCTTCATCATCATGTTCTACGGCGGGATGATGAACAGCTATGCCATGTTCTACTTCCTGGGAGCTTACCTGCTGGCCGTGATCGGCCAGCGCATGAAGCAGTTCGACAACTGGCGCAAGGGAATCGTCGTCCACAGCCGCTACAACGGCTTTCCCATCGTCGCCTGGAAGCTGTTCCCCCGCATCAAGACCGAAGGCAACGCCAAAGCGGCCGAAGCCTTCCTGTGCCTGGGGCTGGGCTGGCTGCTGATGACATTCGTCGATCAGCCGCTCGGCTGGTACGTGATGGCGGGATTTCTCTCAATCCTGTTCTCCGAGGCGTTCATCGTCGAGGCGCAGCGGCGCCGCCTGCAAGCGATGCGCGACGCGGAGATCGAACAACAATGCGTCGCGGATGCCTACCGCGAAGGCCGCTTCTAACGGAGGTGATGCAACATGGCACATGACCAATCCACGTGGGAGCAATTGCTCGCCAAGCGCGCCGAGTGGGCGCAGTCGCAGCCCTCGCTCAGCGCCGAACTGAAGGCGATGGGCCGGGAGGCCATCAAGGATATTCGCGGGACCGTTCACGAGACGTTCTTCGGCAAGCCCGAACATGCCAGTGAGCTAGGTAGCCCCCTGTGCCCAACGCCCCAGGCCGTGACACAGGATTTGGGCACGGTTTACGGCACATACCAGTCCATGCTCGATGCCTACGCCTCTCGCGGGGCCGAGCAGCAACATCAGAAGGAGAACGAGCGATGATGAACGACATCCAGAACACGATCATGCTGCTTTTCACACTGCTGGGCTGCTTCGGCGGCATCGTCATGCTGGTCGCCTTCCTGAGCCTTCGGGCGCTCGGCCGCTCGGTGCGGGATGGCTGCCAGAAGGCGGGCGGCGGCCGGGAGGTGGCGAAGAGGATCGCCGCCAGGGGCCTGCTGGAGATCATCAAGCGCCTCATCTTCAAGCGGCGCTAACACTCAACAGTCCTGTTCACCCATTTTACCTGAGAGGTGCCTTATGGCAAACCTGCTGAAGTTTCCCTGCCCGCACTGCAACGTGCGGCTGCATGCAAAGGCCGAGAAGGCCGGCCGGTCTTACGACTGCCCGAACTGCTCGGCCCTGGTCAAGGTGCCCACCACTCGCGCCCTGGCGACGGTGAAGCCAAGGGTCATCCTGCGGCAGAAGCCGCCGGTCATCGTCCCGGAAATCATCGAGGACGACGAACCCGTGCTGGTTCCGGCGCGGCGCAGGAAGAACCGCGACGACGAGCTGGTGCCCGTGAGAGTGAAGATTCCCGGCGTCCCCGGTGCGGAGTACGAGGGCCAGGTTGACCGCAAGACGAGCAACGCGATGGCGACGACCTTCCTGGGCGGGCTGCTCGTGGCCCTGGGAGCCTTCCTGTTCGCGATGTTCGGTGGCAAGGGAAAGTCTGCGTAACGGTTCAACACTGTCCGGGGAGGCGGGGCACGGCGCCCCGCTCCCCATCTCCTGGAGGATTCTGACATGTTCGTGACGATGTTTGTGACCTTCGTGGTCATGCTGATCGCGATTGCCGTTCTGGTCGCATTCGGCTGCTACCGCATCGCCCTGCACCTGCGGGGCAATCCGGAAGCCACGAAAGCCGTGGTGGAACACGTGCTGATCCCGATGCTCGCCGGGCCGGAGGAGCCGGAACCGGAGATCCCGGAGATTGAGATTCCGGTGATTTCGGAGATGCCGGACTTCGATTTCGACGGTGCGGGGGATGAAGACAAACCATGACCCGCTACGCCGGCAGCCCATCAGTACGCGGGCGGGGACCAACACCCGCCCGCTTCAACCGGAAGCAGAAGGAGGTAAGCAATGTCTGAGCAAAAGGACATTCAGGGCGCACCGGGCAGTTCCTGGCTGGAAGAGAGGCTTGCCCGCCTCGACGCGGTGTATCGCCGGTTCGGGCGGGAAGGGTTGCAGGAGTACCCGCTGCAAGACATCAGCCTGCTGCTTTCGGCGAAGGAACTGGAGTACCGGGACGCGCCCAAAGGCCGAGACCAGACTGAAGCACAGAAGGCGGAAAACCGCCGCCTGGAACTGGAGATCAAAGACCTGGCCAGTCACCTCAATGCATACCTGGCCGGCGCCAGCCTTCAGGGACGCAAGTCAACGCCTGGGTACAACCGCGTGCTCGATGAGGCCGCCCGGCGGGGCGAATTCCGGCAACGCTCTCCAGGCAAGGGCCACGAACGGTAGCAGCGGCACCATCCCAATCGCAACGCGGGCGGGACCACCATCGACGCTGGCAGCGGAGAAGGAACGAACCATGACCCTGGAAGAAAGGCTTGAGCGGATCGAGGCGATGCTGGCCGCGCTGGTCGATGGCCAGCAGGTGAGGCAGTGGTACTCGGTCGAGCAGTTCGCCCGGCTCGTGGGGCGCTCCGAGTTCACGGTGCGCGAATGGTGCCGCCGGGGCCGCATCCTGGCCTTCAAACAAGGCAGCGGGCGCGGCGCTCACCAGGCATGGGCCATCTCCCACGACGAGTTACTCCGCTTCCAGCGCGAGGGCCTGCGGCCTGAATCGCGCGGTGAGATTTCCGAAGTCGAGGCTCCAAGCGCCTCGTGATTTTGAGAGAGGTTTAGGTCAATGTCCGGCAGGAACGGGAAAAGCCGAAGGACGGAACAAGGGGGGCGACCCCGTTCCGGCCACGACGCGCCGCAAGCGAAGCGGCGGCGTCAGCGGCTTCCTGTTCATGCCCGCCTGTCTCTCGATGATTCACTGCCTCCGAACGAGCATCATCCCCTGGCCCAGTCCTCACCCGACGTTCGTGAGGCAAGCCGCGTTCGCCTGATCGCCGGCATCCTGGCCCGCATGGCCCAGGCTGCGGTGGGACCGCTGGACTGACCCGGTAAAATAAAAGGCACACCCAGCGGTGACAATTCCAGCGGGCGTTTACCGGAAAGCAGGTGGACGAGATGCGAAAATCCGACAAGAAATATGCCAGGCCACTCAGGATTGCCGGATACGTCCGCGTCTCCTCCCAGCGTCAGGCCACCGAGGGCGACAGCCTGGCCGCCCAGCAGCACGAAATCGAGCAGGAAGTCGAATTCCGCAAGCGCCGCGAGAACTGGCAGGTCGAATCGCTGGAGTTCTACGTCGATGCCGGCAAGAGCGCCAAGGACCAGAAGCGGCCGCAGCTTCAGCGGCTCAAGCGGGACATCGCCGCCGGCAAAATCGACCTGGTGATCTGCTTCAAGCTCGACCGGATTACCCGCAGCCTCAAGGACTTCGTTGACCTGTGGGCGCTCTTCGCCGAGCATGACGTGGATGTCGTGTCCTTGCGGGAGAAGTTCGACACCTCGATGCCGACCGGCGAGGCGATGGTGCAGCTCATCATGGTCTTCGCCCAGCTTGAGCGGAAGATGACCGCCGAAAGGACATTCTCCATCATGCGTGACCGCGCCGACCGGGGGCTGTGGAACGGGGGACATATCCGGGGCTCCCGGTGGCGGAGGGAGGACCGGGGCCGGCTGGAGATCGACGAGGAAGGGGCGGCCATCGTCCGCCGTATCTTCGACCTGTTCGAGGAACTCGGCTCCGCCGGGGCGGTCACGCGGCGGCTCAATGACCTCGGCATCCGCTATCCCATCTACCGCACCCGCTCGGACAAGCAGCGGGGCGGCAACCGCTTCACCAAACAGAAAATCATCGGCATCCTCCGCAACACCGTCTATATCGGCCAGATTTGCTGGGGCGACTCGGTGCGGGACGATTGCCACGAGCCAATCATCACCCGGCAGCAGTTCGACCGCGTGCAGCTTCAGATCGGCAAGACCATCACCCGCCGCATGAACCTCAAGAAGCCGAAGGGCCGGGTGTACCTGCTTTCCGGGCTGCTGCGGTGCCAGTGCGGGGCGCACATGGTCGGGGCGTCGGCCCACGGCCGCGCGGGCGTGAATTACTACTACGTCTGCACGCGGCAAAACCACGAGGGCGGCAAATACTCCTGCGATTCATCCCGCATTCCGGCAGAAGCGCTGGAGAACGCCATCATCGGGCGGATCGCCGCGATTGGCCGGATGGTCGAGGCAAGGGACCGCATCGTTCAGGAAGCGCTTTCGTGCCTGGGCGGTGAAGCCGACCGGCTGCGGGAAGCCGAAGACCTGGCCCGCCGACGGCTGGCCCAGGTCCATGCCGACATCGGCCGGCTGGTCGAGGTGCTCAAGAGCCTTGGGGCGAGGGGGCTTACCAGCGTCCAGTCGGAACTGGAGCGGCTGGAAGAGGAAGAAGGGCAGATCAAGACCAACCTGACCGAAATCGCCAGGCGGCAGGCCCCGGTCGAGCGCGTCAGCGACGATGCCCGCTCCTTCCTGGAGAACTGGCAGGACATCGGCGAGCTGCTCGAAGCGGCAACGCCGGAAGAGCGGCTGCAACTGCTTCAGCACTACATCGAGGTCATCGAACTCGGCCCCATCGACCCGGAAACCCGCACCGGCAGCTACGCCATGCGGCTGTTTCCGGAAGTGCGTCCCGACCGGGGCTTCGATTTCGGCGGGGACGATGGCCCGGACGACGGAAGCTCAGGCCCGGAGACAAACGGAGCCGCCCACGTCAACGGGAACGGCTCCGCCCGTGTTAACCCTGGACGGTTTGGTTCGCATAACTGTCCAGAAAGCTCCCCGAGTAGGATTCGAACCTACAACAAACCGGTTAACAGCCGGTTGCTCTACCGTTGAGCTATCGGGGAAGGCGGCATCGGCCTGGGCCGACAACTAGGCTGATATTGATAGCAGACTCCCCATTCTTGGCAAGACGAGTTCGCTCGCGCCGGATGCGTCCGAGCCGCTTCGCTCCCTGAAAATCCAGGGGTTCCCAGCTCCGTGGCGCTGCGGCCAGGTCCTCCAGTGCTCCTGCAGCGACCGGTGGACGCCCTGTGCCAATCTTCACTGTTTCTTAGTTGGCCAAAGTCGTCCGCCGGACAAGAATAGCCTCTGTTCCCATCGATTCGATTTCGCCATACGCCCGGCTCGCGGTGCTGGGCATGGTTCGCCCGATCTCACACTCTCAGGAGAGACCATCATGCGTCGTCGGGGGTTCACGCTCATTGAGCTGCTCGTGGTGATCGCGATCATCGCCATTCTTATGGCCCTGTTGTTGCCGGCCGTCCAGAAGGTGCGGGCGGCCGCAGACCGGATGAAGTGTGCCAGCAACATGCGGCAACTCGTGACCGCCTGTCACAACTACCACAATGACTACAACAAGCTGCCCGTGGGTGGCTGGCAGCAGAACCCGCCGGCGGGTCCCTTCCCCTTCGCATTCAACGGCTACACACTCTTCATGCAGATTCTGCCCTACGTGGAAGCGGACGCTATCCATCGGCGGATGAACTTCGCCCAGCCGTGGACGATTCCGGCCACGGGGGCAACGGCGGCCATCATCAAAGTGTTCGTGTGCCCCTCGGACCTGCTCGAGGAGCCGAGCTTCTCGATCGTGTATGATGCAACGGGCAGTCCGGCCAACGCGAGCTACGGTCTCTACTCGGCCTGTAGTTATGTGGGCAGCGGCGGCACCTTCACCTACTATCCCAACGACATGCCCGCTGCCGGGCCGAACGGCATCTTCTTCCTCACCGGGCCGCGGGCCGTGCCGTCGGCCAATCCGCCGCTCGACCCGATCACGATCACCGACATTTTCGATGGCACGAGCAACACGATCATGTTCAGCGAGCGCTTTCACGCCGATCCCTTCTTCGACGCCAATCCGCGGCGTGATACGGCTCTGTACAAGTGGTCGGCCTGGGGTTGGGTTGCCGGCTTCAAGATGTCGGGCCACGTGCTGGGCAGTTCCAGCCTGCCGATCAACCACAAGCACCCGTCGGGCTGCACGACTTTCCTGTGCAAGGACCAGCGGATCGCGGGCTTTGGCTCGGGTCACCCTCTGGGCGTGAACGTGTCGTTCGCGGACGGTTCGACTCGGTTCATCACGAACAACATCCCGCTGGCGACTCTGCAAGCCCTCACGACTCGCTACGGTGGCGAGATGATCGTCGACTCAGACTTCTAAGCCGAAACCGGCTGGCGACTTTTCTGGAGGAGCGTGCTCATGCGGCGCTTTGCTCTGTTGGCTAGCTTCTTGGGATTGAGCGTCCTGGCCCAGGCTGGCTGTGAGAAGAAGGCCACGTTTGCGGCCGTGGAAGGCGTGATCAAAATCAATGGGCAGCCCGAGAGCGGCTTGCTCATCCAGTTCCTGCCGGATCATAAGCAGGATACGCGTGGCCCCCGTTCGACTGGGGAGTCAGGCGAGGAAGGCAAGTTCACCCTCACCGCGGATTCGGGTGAGACCGGAGCGGTGGTGGGCTTTCACAAGGTCGTGGTCGAGGACACACGGCGTAAGCAGGCGATGCAGGGGCAGGTCCCCTCGCCAGACGATTCACGCGTGCCGGAGCGGTTCACGCAGCTCAAGGACACACCGATCGTCGTCGAGGTCAAGCCTAGCACTCCGATCGTCATTGAATTGACCCGACCCTAGCCTCGCGCCAACCCGAATAACACTAGCCGCGCTCGGAAGGTCCGAGCGCGGCTTCTTCTTGGCAGCAGGGCAACTCCAAGGGGTGTGGTCACGCCCTAAGACGGCTTGAATGCCCCATCGACGGGCTCGGCCGGCACGTCGAGAGGGATGAGCTGGAACGAAATCTTGGGTGGTTCTTGAACGAGAGAATAGCCCGGTGGCAGGTCGACGCGAATGGGCTCGTCGGCGTTGAGCCCCGCGCCGAAGCGCCGGGACGCGAGGTTTACGTAGGGGTAGACCACAGGTCGTTCTTCGCTCACGGGCCCACGTAGCCTGAGAGTAATGGTGCCTGCCCGCTCGTTCAGGAACTGGACCTTGTAGGGGAAATTGGCTGGCGTGAGGAAGAAGACCGGCACGTTCTCCAGTTCATGGATGCGCTGCGGACCCTTGAGCGTGGCCCGGAACTGCACTTCACTGGGTGTGATCTGAACCGTTTCGTCTCCCAGCCGAGGGATAAGGCGAATCTTCTGAGGCCCGACCTCCCTGATGGGCTTGTCATCGTCGCTGGCGGCGGGTGGGACGTAGAGTTCGGTCAAGGCCACCGTGGCGCGATCGAGTACGTCCTTGGGGCCGCGAACCAGCACTTGGCTCGGCTCGATCGCCGTCGTTTGCAGGCGATCGCCGGCCGTGTGATTGAGCCTAACCGAGAGGCGACGTTCGATGATCCGCCGCGCCACCACCGAGACCCGATTCTTGAAGGAGGGGATGACGGCCATGACGCCGGGCGGCACGCGCAGGCCGGAGGCGTCAAGCGTTACCGTCAATTCCACGCGGCCGGACGGGTCCTGCATTCGCTCCTCGGGCACCGTGACGACCTGCTGGATGCGCAGGGCCCCGTCGCGAAACAGATTGCGCACCTCGCGGATGCGGGAGGGAGGGCCGGTGAACGCGATCGGCACGGGCGGCAGTTCCGATTGATCCAACTGGAAGAGTTCGGTCTGGCTGGGAGCGAGCTGCACTTGAACGGGGATTTCAGGTTCGTAAACCGCCTCGTCGCGGCTGCGGATATAGACCCAAACCAGGAAGCCCAGGCTCAGGGCGATCAGCGGGGTGAAGATGCGGTCGAACATCGCCAATCTCCTCGGACACGAACTACCGGCACCGAGCGGGACGGAGCCTAGGCGGCCAGGGCTGTGATGCCCCCGTGCAGGACGGCACCCAGGCGGCGGGAAACGAGTTCCCGCGAGACGACTTCCAGGCGGCCGTTCTGGGCGATGGAGATACGGCCCGTTTCTTCACTGACCACGAGCACCAGGGCGTCGGTTTCCTCTGAGATGCCCATGGCCGCCCGGTGCCGCATGCCATGCCCCCCCAGCCCCTGCGGCGCCTCGGCGAGCGGCAACTGGCACGCCGCCGCCTGAAGCCGACCATCGACGATGATCACCGCGCCGTCGTGGAGTGGGCTGCGCTTCTGGAAGATCGCCCGCAAGAGCCCTGCCGTGACCTCGGCATCGAGCCGTTCGCCCGTCTTGATGTAGGCTTCCAGACTGATGGTACGCTGGAGCACGATCAGGGCGCCGGTGTATTCCGAAGCGAGAGCGACGCAGGCCTCGGCGAGCCGATCGACAATCGGCTCCGAGGACGAGGTAAAGACACGGAACATGCGGTAGCGACCGAGCATGAGCAGGCCGCGTCGGAGTTCCGGCTGGAAGATGACGATCAGGCTCAGGAGCACGGCCGTGAGCAAGTAATCGAGCATCTTGCTCAGTTCGGCCAGGTCGAAGCTGGCGATGATGACCTGAACGAGCAAGATGAAGCCGACGACCACGATGCCCAGGCCGCGCACCATGCTCGTGCCGCGGGTCGCGCCGATGAAACGCAGAATACCGTAGATGAAGAGCGACAGGATGCCGATTTCGATCAGGTCGCGCCTGCCGATGGACTCGTACAGATGAATGAAGCGCTCCGTCAAGGCTTCCCCCTTCCCTTGAGGTGCGTATCCGCTGACGCGGGCGGCTGAGTGGCCGCGTTCTGGCCGTCCGCTGGTCGCCCCACTTCCCGGGCGGGGCTCGTGGCCAGAAACAAGGTCAGCGCCGCATGCAGGGCGGCCACGTCGTGAACCCGGGCAATCTGGGCAGCGCCCCGGGCCACGGCTTGCAACACGACTCCAACCGTGCCGCTATCCCCCACTTCGCAAGCTCCATCCCGACCCAGCACGCGGTTGATGAAGCCCTTGCGTGAAACCCCCAGACAGAGGGGGCGATGCCCCACGCGCGTCGCTTCCAACTCACGTAGCAGACGCAGATTGTGCTCCAGCCGCTTGCCGAAGCCAATCCCCGGATCGACGGCCATGCGTTCGGCCCCTATACCACGGGATTCCAGCTCTGCCAACCTCGTTTCCAGATGTTCCCGGACTTCGCGCACCACATCCTCGTAATGCGGGGCAAGCTGCATCGTCTGCGGGGTGCCTTGCATGTGCATCAGAATTAACCCCGCATCGGTGGCGGCGGCGACTTCCTGCATCGCGGGGTCGGTCAGAGCGGTGACGTCGTTGATGATGGACGCACCGGCAGCCAAGGCTTGCCGCGCCACTTCCGATTTGCTCGTATCGATGGACAGGGGCGCCTGGACACGCTCGGCCAGCCCTGCCACTACGGGTAAGATGCGGCGGAGTTCCTCCTGCTCGGATACGGGCTCGGCGCCGGGCCGGGTCGACTCGCCGCCCACGTCGAGCAGATCGGCGCCCGCCGCCACCAGCTCCAGGCCATGAGCAATGGCCCGCTGGGGATCGAACCAGGTGCCGCCGTCCGAGAAGCTGTCGGGAGTGACGTTGATGATGCCCATGATCAAGGGGCGCGGGCCGATCTCAAAGACCCGCGCGCCGCACTGCCAGCGATAGTGCGTTGTGGGCATCGCCGCCATTTAACCCCACGGCCGAACCACGCCTCCCTGAGCGTAGTTTACCAGACACGGCGGCCAGATGCGAATACCCCACGTTCCAAGGGGTGGAACGCGGGGCATTCGAGGGAGACGGAACCGGGGGCGAGTTAGTTCAGCGACGGCCAAGCCGCTTGCTGCTGCAACCGCTGGCACAGCTTGCGGCACTGGTCGAGGTCCTTCAGCATCCGCTCCGTCAGGAACTGAGCGAAGGGGGCATCCTTCGCCTCGTTCAAGCGCTGCTGCTGTTCGACCAAAGCCCCGAGGCTGGAGCGGAGCTGGTCTAGATCGTCGAGTCGGCGTGGCTTGGTCATCATGATTCGTCCTCCGAGTGCGCTTAGGGGGAAGAGCGGTTGCTGAACTTCGGTCGTGGGGGGCGACCGAAGCTGCTCCTAGCCAATGCACGCTCGATGCCGAATCGGAACAAATCCTGGTACAAGTGTATGTGCCAGGCTCGAAGTCATTCCGTGACCCGAGGTTGCGGCATGCGGGAAAAGATGACCGCGCGTTCGCGGTTCAACGAAGCGGTCCGACCACGGGTGCCGAGATTACAATCCAGCAACCAGGCCTGAGCCGGGGTTACAAAGTCGGGCTGTGCGGATTCGAGCGCTGGGGCAAGCCGGGCCGGCTCACATCGCCTTCGGGAGGAAGGTGGGCAGGAACCACATCAAGAAGACGACGGGATAGAGCACGCCGCCGATAAGTCCCGCGCCGATGCCGAAGACCGAACGCATGAGGCCGGGCTGGTCGCTCTGGAGAATCTGGAGCAAAGCGATCACGCCAAAGATGATGGCGGCCACGCCGACGACGGCACAGATGCCACCCCCAGCCATGACAAAGGTCCGCCCCGCGGCGGCGTCAGTCGGATTGATCGTGTAGGCCAGGATGAACCCGAGAAAGGGGAAGGGGATCAGGGCCAGGATGCCGAGATAGCAAGCGAGCATGGCCCAAAGGTTGTTCCCGACCGGGAAGAGCCAGGCGATGATCTCGTTGCGATCCGACTCTTCCTCTTCCGGCGCTTCATGAGCCGGCGACTGGTTGAGGAACTCACCGCAGAAACGGCACTTGATGGCCGTGACCTTGATCAACTCGCCGCAATAGGGACAGGGACGGGCATCAGCGGACGACATAGGTGGCAGCTCGATTCGGTGGGGCAAGGAAGTCCAAGAAAGCGGCGCGGTCTACTCGTCGATACTTTGCCGCGCCAGCCCGGTCAGGTCAAGGGGCCAACCGGAAATAGCTGCCGCGGGGTGCATCCAGGCTATTGGAGTACCCAAGAGGTCTTGGTTACACTCCCAGGCCTCGCCAGGGGTTCCTACGAGGTCTTCCATGGCCTGTCGACGGGGGTTCCAGGGCTCGACAGGGGGTCTCCACGCGTCTGGGCGCTAGCGCCAGAGCCTTCCAGAGGGTCGCCACGAGGGGGGTTGGCGCTCTCGGACGCGCTCGCCACGTCAAAATCACAGGGTTTCAGGACCATGCCACGCTTCCTGGCGCCGGTTTCGGGCTCGGAGCCGCTGTCCGCGTCCCCCTTCCGCCCGTTCAAACCGCTCAGGCAGACTCCGTAGTCTACCATAATGGACAGGCGTATACAACCCGGTTGTGGGCGAGGGCGAAGGCATTCAGATGGACTGGGGCCCGGCTGCTTTCCCGGAACAGGCGGCCAGCCCGTCGCTACCCTGGCGGCACGATGCGGTCGACCCCGACCCAGGGGCGCAGCACGTCCGGCACCATCACCGTACCGTCCGCCTGCTGGCCGTTCTCAAGCAGCGCGACCAGGGCCCGGCTGACGGCCACGGCTGTTCCGTTCAAGGTGTGAACAAAGCGGGTTCCCTTGAAGTCGGGCCCCTTATAGCGAATGCCCAAGCGCCGGGCCTGGAAATCGGTGCAGTTGGAGGTGCTGGTGACTTCGCCAAACTCCCCGGCCGTGCCTCGGCCAGGCATCCAGGCCTCCAGGTCGTACTTGCGATAGGCCGGTCCGCCCAAGTCGCCGGTGCAGGTGTCGATGACCTGGTAAGGCAGCCCCAGTGCCTGGAAGATCTCTTCTTCGAGGCGAAGCAAGGTCTCATGCTCGGCGCCGCTTTGGTCCGGCGTGCAGAAGACGAACATCTCAACCTTGGTGAACTGATGGACGCGGTAGAGTCCACGCGTGTCACGCCCTGGCGCTCCCGCCTCGGTCCGAAAGCAATGAGACAGCCCGACGTAGCGGAGTGGCAAGCGGGCCTGTTCCAAGATCTGATCGCGGTGCATGCCCCCGAGCGTGATCTCCGCCGTCGCCACCAAGCACAGGTCCGAGTTCTCGATGCTGTAAATCTGCGTCTCCGGACCGCGGGGGATGAAGCCGATGCCTTCGAGCACCTCGGCCCGGGCCAGGTCGGGTGTAATGACCGGGATGAACCCGGCCCGCACCAGGTGCTGCATGGCGAACTGGACCAGCGCGATTTCGAGCAGGGCCGCAGCCCGCTTCAGGAAGTAGAACTTCTGACCGGCCACGGCAGCGCCAGCCTCGAAGTCCACCAGGTCGAGCTTCTCGGCCAGGGTCACGTGATCGAGGGGCTTGAAGCTGAACGGCGGCGGCGTGCCCCAGCTCTTGATGACCTTGTTGTCTGCGGCCGTGGTCCCAACCGGTGCGTCGGGATGGGAGAGGTTGGGGATGGTGAGCAGCACCTGCTTCAGGGCCTGGTCGTTCTCCCGCTGCTTCGCCTCAAGCTGTTGCGCCTGCTCGCGTAGTTGCCGCCCTTCCTCGATCAGCCGCTGCCGCTGGCCGGGGTCCTTCTCCTTGCCCGTGGCCTTGGCCAGCTCGTTCTGCCGCGTCTGTAGCGCTTGCAGATCGCGGGAGAGCTGCTTCTTCTCTTCGTAGAGCGGCCGCAGCCCGTCCAGGTCGACCTTGACGTTGCGGTGGCGACAGTTGGTCTTGATCTCATCCAGGTGGTCGTAGACGAATTGGGCGTCGAGCATGCGTTTCCTTCCTGGTCGCGGCTCCCGCGCGGCTACACGCGCTGTTCGATCGGCACGTAGGGCAGGTCGCGCTGACCCACGTAGACCTGCTCCGGCCGATAGATGCGGTTGTTCTGCAGTTGTTCATGCCAGTGGGCCAGCCAGCCGACGCACCGCGCAATGGCGAAGATCGGCGTGAAGAAGTCGGTCGGGATGCTCAGGGCGTCGTAGACAATGCCCGAATAGTAGTCGACATTGGGGTAGATGCCCTTGGGGCCCAGAACGCCGGCGGCGACGCGCTCCAGTTCAGTGGCGGTCTCGTAGACGGCGGGCCGCCCGGTCTCCGTGAAGAGCGTTTCAGCCAACTCCTGGAGCACGGTGGCCCGGGGGTCCTTGACCTTGTAGACCCGGTGGCCGAACCCCATGATCTTCTTCTTGGTGGCTAGGGCGTTTTCGAGCCAGGCGGCGGCCTGGTCGGGCTTGCCGACCTCCAGCAACATTTGGAGCGCTTCCTCGTTGGCCCCGCCATGCAGCGGGCCGGTCAGCGTGCCAATCGCCGAACTGACCACCGTGTACGGGTCGGCCAGCGTCGAGCCCGTGACCCGCCCGCTGAAGGTCGACGCGTTCATGGTGTGTTCGGCATGGAGGATGAGGCAGGCATCGAGAATCCGCCGCGTGGCGGGGCTGGGGATCTGCTCGAACATCATCCAGTAGAAGTTAGCCGCCTGGGCGAGGTCGGCACGCGGTGGGACGGCCTCCTCGCCGCGCCGCAGCCGATGGTAGGCGGCGACGATTGTGGGCATCTTGGCGATGATCCGCACGGTCGAGAGCCAGTTCGTCGCCGCGTCGCTCACGTCTCGGGCCGGGTAGAACATGCTCATGGCGGCGACGGCGGACTGCAGCGCCCCCATCGGGTGGCCCGTCTCCGGCAGGCACTTGACCAGATCGACCAACTTGTACTTGAGCCGCCGATGCTGCCGCAGCAGCAGATCGAAGTCCACAAGTTCCTTCTGGGTCGGCAGGTTGCCGCGCAGGAGCAGCCAGGTCGTTTCTTCGAACGTGCTTTCCCGGGCGAGGGTCTCGGCGGCGACGCCGCGATATTCGAGCCGGGCCCGCTTGCCGTCGATGAAGCTGACGGCCGACTCGGCCACGGGGACATCTTCGAGACCGGGGCGTAGGACCGGGGCAGGGGCGGCGACGTTGGACATGCGAACCTCGGCGGCGTTGCGGCGAGAGCCGACAGCGGCTACGGGACGGACCAGCATATTCTTATGAGGTGCCTACACCCCCGCCAGCAGGGGCGATTCCTCTAGTTCCACAAACTGGGCCACGTCGCGCCAGAACAACCGGCCGTTGCCCCGCTGCCCCGCGATCAGATGGCGAAAGACCATCGCCACCTGGCCCAGAGCCGAAAGCTCCAGGTCCAAAGCCAGCCCCAATCCCACCAGCGCGGCCGTGATGTCGCGGACGCCCATCCAGTCGGGATGCTCCTGGGGAAAGGCAGGAAACGCCAACGGCGCGCGGCCGTCGGCGGGGAAGATACGCATCCCCTCTTCGAAGAGAGTCAAGAAGACATGCTGCCGATGCTCCTGGGCGTAGCGGGCGGCCAGATCGTGGACCTCGTCGCGGCTCGAGCCCTCGGCGAGCTGCCGCATCTCGCTGGCGTTGAGGATAATGGCGTCGCACCGTTGGCCCCGCAGGAGCGTGCTGCGGGGAATGGCGACAATCTTGGCACCGGCCTGGCGGGCCAGATCGAGCAGTTCGAGCGACTCCGCGCCGATCGAGCCGACGCCGTGGTCCGCGAGGATCACCACGTCGAGGTAGTCCGGCCGCCGGGCCCGAAACTCGGCCACCAGCTCCTCTCGACTCTCGGGCTGCGACGGCCGGTCGTAGTCGATCCGCTGGACGAGCCGGACCTGCCCGGTGTTGCGGGTGCAAATCCAGTCCTTGCGGGGCGTGGGCCAGCCGCGCTCCGTGTAGAGATGGCTGGGAAAAGAATGGCGGTCGAGGAGGTTCTCGAGTTGCCGGCCGGTGAGGTCGCTGCCGATCAGCCCGAAGAGCACGGTATCGACACCCAGACGTGAGACGGCGAGGGCGATGTTGGCCGCTCCGCCGATGCACTCGTGGGACGTGGCAAAGCGTAGCAGGGGGATCTTGAACTCGGAGTGGAAGCCGCCCGGCTCCCCCTCGATCACGTTGTCGAGAATGATATCGCCCACGACGGCGATGCGGCGGCGGCGCTCCTGAAGACGTTGCAAGACGTCGGCAACGAGCGGCGCCGCCGCGGTAGGCTGTGGCATGGCTGGAATCCTCAAGCGAGATCACCTCGCCCGCATTGTCCGGGGCCGGGCGCTCCTTCGCAAGGAGAATCCGGCTCCGCCTACACCCCGAACGCTGAGCCCCCCTGGACATGGCCGGCCTACTCTACTCTTCGCCCCGGCTTTCGGCTCCATGGGGTCTGCACCGCGCCATAAGATGGACGACGTTCATCCTCCATCGTGGGAGTCGCCACCATGACGGGCATGTACGAGCAGGTCCAGGAAGCTGCCCAGGCCGTGCGGAAGCGCTGTCCCTCGGGCCGGCCGCGTGCCGGCATCATTCTCGGGACTGGGTTGGGCGGCCTCGAAGCTGAGATCGAGAAAGAAGCCGTCGTCCCCTACCGGGAACTGCCCCACTTCTTGGAATCGACCGCTCCATCCCATACCGGGCAACTCCTGTGCGGTCAATTCGCCGGCCAGAGCGTCGTCGTCATGGAAGGCCGCTTCCACGCTTACGAGGGCTATCCACTTCAGCGGATCACCTTCCCCGTCCGGGTCATGCACGCCCTGGGCTGTGACATCCTCATCGCCAGCAATGCTTGTGGCGGACTCAACCCGCAGTTCCGCCGTAGCGATCTCATGCTGATCGAGGACCACATTAACTTCATGGGCGACAACCCGCTCATCGGCAAGAACGACGATCGGCTTGGCCCCCGCTTCCCGGATATGTGCTTCGCCTACGATCGGGAGCTGCTGGAAGTGGCCGAGCGCGTGGCCTTGGCGGAAGGCATTCGCGCCCATAAGGGGGTCTATGCTGCCGTGCTCGGACCGAACCTGGAGACGCGGGCCGAGTACCGCATGCTCCGGGCAGTCGGTGCCGACGTGGTGGGCATGTCCACGGTCCCGGAAGTGATCGTCGGGGTGCACTGCGGGCTCCGGTGTTTTGGGATATCGGTCATCACCGACATGTGCCTGGCCGATGCGCTCCAGCCCGTGTCGCTGGAAGAAATCCTGGCCGCCGCCAAGGAGGCCGAGGAGCCGCTGCGGCGTTTCATTCGCAAGTTTGTCGCGGCCCTCCCACCGCGGCAGGTTGCGGCTGGGTCGAAAAGCTAGCGAGGAGCCGACGTGACCGGCCCCGATCCCGCGCCCTCATCCGACGCCGTTCCGCACCCACCGTTCACATGGGCCGGCGACGGTCTCGTACTGTTGGTGGCCCTGACGCTGCCGACGCTGGGAACCTGGCTTTACTTCGACGTCTTCGCCGGTCAGGGCCGACTTCCCGCCGCGCTCTACTCGGGCACCAAGCTGGCCCAATTGCTCTTGCCCATCGCCTGGATGGTCCTGGCCCGGCGGCAGAAGCTGCGCTGGCCGCGCTGGCATCGGCAGAGCTTGATCGTGGGCTTTGCCTTTGGCCTGCTCTCGGTCGGCGTGATCTTGGGGGCGTATTACTTGCTCAGCCGGCACACGACCATCCTGGCCGGCACCCCGGAAAAGCTCCAGGCCAAGCTGGCCGACTTCGGCGTCACGGGCGTCGGCGGCTTCATTGCTCTCGCCCTCTTCCTCAGCATCTTGCATGCGGCCTTCGAGGAGTATTACTGGCGTTGGTTCGTGTTCGGCCGGCTCGCCGTGGGCCTGCCCGTCGCTGCGGCCCTCTTGATCTCCTCCGTGGGGTTTGCCGCGCACCATGTGCTGGAGATCGGAAGAGCACACGTCTGAACTCCAGTCACT
>CALLZJ010000291.1 GCA_937858435.1 uncultured bacterium | reverse complement strand
CGACATGGAACTGGCCTCCTTAGAGAAGAGCTTGCGAAGCAACCCGAGCTGCGGCACGATGACGAGCTTGTGTTGGACCTGCTTCGCGTGACACTTGCGATCGTCGTGGGAAACCACTTCCCCCGAGTCTGGTTGGCCGCTCGTTTGTTTGCGGCCAGCCTTAAGACACCCATGATACGGCAGTCACTCGCCGACCTTACAGCCAATTCGTCTTTTTCGGCTTCTCGGCGGATCGCTTGCCGGGAGCGGGGTTTGCGACGAACGGTCGCGGCCTCCCACTCTCGCCGCCGGTCCGCTGGCTCTTAGGTTGGGGAACGCCCGTTGTGAGCCGCACCGCCGCCGATAACGCTCCGAGCTGGTAGTGGGGCCGCAGAAGATGGCCCGCCTCGAAGAAGCCCGGCTTGCCCTTGGCCTCGCGCACCTCGATTCGGGCCTCGGCCAGGGGCTGCTTCGCCCGCTTTTCCTCGCTCACCGTCGTCGGATCGGGCGTGACATACTGCTCGATCCACTTGTTGAGCCATTCCGCGGCTTCGCCCGGCGTGATCTGGGTGCCCGTCTTGTCCCGGGCCATGACCTTCACGTAATGCGCGAACCGCGCCACGTTGAGGATGTAGTTGAACTTAGTCGAAAGCTCGGCATTGGCGGTGGCTTCCGGCGAGTGATAGACCTGGGGCTTCTGGAAGGACTGGGCTCCCATGAAGACGGCCTGGTCGGTCCCCTTGATATGGAGCAGCGGCAGGAAGCCTAGGGCCGAGAGTTCAAACTCGCGGCGGTCCGAAAGGAGCACCTCGGTGGGGGCCTTGACGGCGACACCCTCGGCGTCCGTGGCAAACGTGTGAACGGGTAGGTTCTCAACCAGGCCGCCCCCTTCGATGCCTCGGGTGCGAGCCAGCCAGCCCCATTGGGCGAATGCGTCCACGACTCGGGCGGCATAGACCCAGGAGGCATGCATCCACAGGCACTTGCTCGTGTCCTGGCCGTCGACGTGCTCTTCGAAGAAGAAACGGCGGACGATCGCGCCCCCCTCGCCATAGGGGCGGCGCGCCAGCACTCGGGGCAAGGCCAGAGCCACGTAACGTGAGTCTTCCGACTTGCGGAACGAGTTCCAGGAGGCGTATTCCTCGCTATCGAAGATGCGCGACAGGTCGCGCGGCTGCATCAGTTCGGTCCAACTATCCATGTTCATGAGGCCGGGATTGGCGTTGCCCACGAAGGGCGCATGGGCCGCGGCCGCCAGACCGGAGAGCTTCTTCAGACAACTGATGTCCTCGGCCGAGCGGTCGAAGGCGAAATCGCCGATCAAGAGGCCAAAGGGCTCGCCACCGATCTGGCCAAAGCCTTCCTCATACACCTTCTTGAAGAGCTGACTCTGATCGAATTCGACGGCCCGATCCAAGTCGCGGAACAGATCGCGCTTGCTGATGTTAAGCGTCCGAATGCGGACCGAGGCATCCTTGTCGGTCTGCGCGACCAGATACTGCAGGCCCCGCCAGGCGGCTTCTAGCCGCTGGAACTCGGGCGTGTGCAGAATCTCGTTGACCTGGGCCGATAGTCGGTCATCAAGATTGGCGATCCAGCCCCTGATCGTCAGAATCACGTCACGGGCGGAGCGGGCTCCAGCCTGGCTCGCCAGGCGAATGTAGTCTTCCAGAGTCTGGGTGGGAGCGGCGGCGGCGGTCGGTGTGACACTCAGAGCGGCGGCCAGCGGGCTTACCGGCGTGGCAGCGGCGGCTGGGGCCGCTGCGGGAGCGGTTGCCGGAGCCGGGTTGGCGGCGGTCGACTGGGGCTCGGCCATGGACGGCTCCTAGCGAACAGCCGGCTCCCTGGGCACAGGGGCTAGATATGCCAACGGGGCCGAAGTCCTGAAGGCTTCGGCCCCGCGGCAAGAGGAGACACGAAAGGCGGTCTTACCCCTTCTTCTTGGGCACCTCAGCCACAGACGCATGGATGCGCTCAGGGCTTCGAGCTGGAAGTGGGGCTTGAGGAAGGCCACCGCCTGGTAATAACCGGGCTTGCCCTTCACCTCTTGCACGTCGATCCGGGCCTCGGCGAGTGGCTTCTGGGCCTTGATCTCGTCGCTGACCATGTTCGGATCGGGAGTCACATAGTTCATGATCCACTCGTTGAGCCAGGTCTGGCACTCCCCGGCGGTCATGTGCGAGCCGATCTTGTCCCGCGCCATCACCTTCAGGTAATGGGCGAAGCGCGAGATGTTGAGGATGTAGTTGAACTTGGTCGACAGTTCGGCGTTGGCGTTGGCCGACGGGTCGAAGTAGGTCTTGGGCTTCTGGCACGACTGGGCGCCCATGAAGACGGCCTGGTCGGTGCCCTTGATGTTGAGCAAGGGGAGGAAGCCCAGGTTGGAGAGTTCGAACTCGCGGCGGTCGGGGATGAGCACCTCGGTGGGGCACTTCATCTTGACCTCGCTGCCGTCCCAGTAGGTATGGACGGGGAGTCCCTCAACCTTGCCGCCACCCTCGACACCGCGGGTACGGGCCAGCCAGCCCCACTTGGAGAAGGCGTCCGTGATACGGGCGGCATAAGCCCAGGAGGCGTTCATCCAGCAGTACCGGTCGTGGTCGGTACCGTCCAGCGATTCCTCGAAGTTGAACTCGCTGATCTTGGTGAACTTGGAGCCGTAAGCATTGCGGGCCAGGACGCGCGGCATGGTCAGCCCGACGTAGCGCGAATCTTCCGATTCACGGAAGGACTTCCACGCGGCGTACTCTTCGGTGTCGAAGATCTTGGCCAGGTCGCGTGGCTGGTTGAGCTCGGTCCAACTGTTCATGTTGAGCAAACCAGGATCAACGCCGGCCACGAACGGAGCATGAGCGGCGGCCGCCACGCCTGACATCTTCTTGAGCAGATTGATGTCCTCGGTGGTGCGGTCGAAATGGTAGTCCCCGACCAGCATGCCGTACGGATTGGCACCGATGAGGCCGTAGCCGTCCTCGTAGATGCGCTTGAAGATGGTGCTCTGGTCGAACTCGACGGCGCGGTCCAGATCGCGGAACAGATCGCGCTTCGAGATGTTCATCACATTGATCTTGAGCGTCGTGCCGGTCTCGGACTGGTGGACCAGGTAGTGCAGGCCGCGCCAGGTGCCCTCGAGCTTCTGGAACTCCGGCGCGTGCATGATCTCGCTGACCTGGGAAGAGAGCTTCTCGTCCAGGGCCTTGATCCAGTTGGTGATCGTCGCCTCAACGTCCTTGCCGACCATGACGCCGGGCTTGACGGCGTTGCGGACGAACTCCTCGATGAGCTGCTTGTTGCGATCCCGCTCCTTGTTGTCGCGGGATTTGGTCTGAGACAGGATTTGATCCAGTAGACCACCGGACTCGGCTGTGGTTTCGGCAGCTCCTGCTGCCTGGGATTGCGCTTGGGCCATGGTCGATTCGACTCCTAGGGACTAGCGGGGTGTAAGGAAAGCGCCGCGGGCCAACGTCGGCCGGGCGTGATTAGCTGCCTTCCGGCTTGGGGGCATCTTCTCCCACCCCCGCTTCCTTGGCGAGTGTCATGGCCTTCTCGGTGTTGGCCAGCACGTCCTGCAGCATGCTTTCGAGCTTGTCGTTGCCCTCCATCTTGTTGAGGAGTTGCTGCAACCGATGCCGCATGTCCAGCAGTTCCTTGAGCGCGGGCACCTGCTCGGCCACGCGGGCCGGCTCAAAGTCGTCCATGCTCTTGAAGTTCAGTTCCACCGCCAGCTTGGCATCCTCGTCGGTCAGCTTGTTCTGGACTCGGGTAGCGACCCGCGGGGCACAGTTGGCCAGGTAGTCGTTGAAGTTGTCGCGGTCGACGCTCTTGAACTGCCGTTCCTTCACCGGCGGCAGCGCTTCCTTCGGCTGGCCCGACAGGTCGGCCAACACCCCCACCACGAACGGCAGTTCCTTCTTCACCATGGCGCCGTTGGTCTCAACGTCGTAGGTGATCTGCACGCGAGGGCGACGGACACGGTCGAGCTTTTTCTGATGGCTTTCGCTGGACATAGCTGCGTCTCCAAGACTGATAGCGCTTGCCGCGGTGCGCGGTTCGGTTGACGAGTCGATGCCGATAACCCTACCGGCCGAGGGGCCTCGCCTCACTCAGAATTAAAGGATGCGCGGCCGCAAGTCAAAGGAAAAAAGGACACATTCTCTATTCCGCGCGCAACCGAACCAAGCGGACAGTCCCGTTCCCAAAAAACAAGGCTGCCCGCGCGGAGCGGACAGCCTGAGGCTCTGCGAGTGAGTCTGGAATGCGCCGCCAGCGCTTCGCATGACCGAGGCGATTTCAAGCGCATCCTGACCCTTTGCCCAGGAAATGCCAAACCCCTGACCGATGGCCAGGGGTTTGGTGCAGAGTTCGCTTCAGGTCGGAAGGCGGCTACTTGGAGGCGACTTCCGTCTGCGGCAGATCGAAGGCAGTCTCGAGCGTCGTGCCGGCTCGGACCACGACCGTCTTGGAATCGGTGTAGGTCCTGCCGTCGCGGACGACCTCGGCCCGCAGCGTATAGGTGTACTCCTGTCCGACGGCCAGGGCCGGCGTGCGGAAGTGACGGACGTCCTTGTTCGCCGTCGCCGTCTGCGTCTCATCGACGAAGAGCTTGGCATCGGCCGGCAGCTTCACCACCAGCTTGGCGGTGTCGACCGTCGGAGCGGGCTGGTTCACCGGCTGGGCCGCGGGGGCCGCCGGCTGATAATGATGGTAGCTGGTCGCGGGCTGAGCCGACTGAGTCGGAACAAAGCCGCCATTGCAGCCGGTGCAGCCATAGCAGCCGTAGCAACCATGGCACGCATAGGTGCCGACGCTTCCGCTGCCGGAGCACCACGAGCCGTGGCAGGCCGCGCCGCCACCACACCCAAAGCAACCCGAGCAGCCCGAGCAACGGCCCCAGCAGCGGCTGCTGCCCCAGCACCGGTTGCCCCAACACGATCCGCCACAGCCATTGCAGCCACCGCAGCCATAGCAGCCATTGCACCCGTAGCAGCCGCCACAGCTGAACAGCCGTCCGAAGCAGGCATCCACCGGCGTGGCCTGGGCCATAAAGGCCGCCAACATCACAGCACTGAACATGGGCAGAGTCACCTCCGAGTTCCTGAGCCCGAGGGGCTGGGCACCACCCCGTCCACATGCCGACCGTCGGGCGAATCTAGGTAAAATGCTAAAGATGGGGCGATTGAATTGCAACGCTTTTCGGGGAACTTGTGCCGATCAAGCAAAACGTAAGGCCGATACAACCGGCCGAGACTCGGCACGCTCGACCAGACCTTCCGGTCTCGCCCTGCTTCTGCTATGAACCCCGCATGCGGATTCTGATGCACGAACGTGCCGATGGGGCCGTCCATCCGGGCGGCGATCTCGTCCAACTCCGTCGCTGGACGTACTGGCTGCGTCGCGCCGGCCACCAAGTCGTCCGCTCCGCCGACGCCCACCACGACCTGACCGGTTTCGACCTCGTCCATCTCAACAACCTCGGACGGGCGGCTGCTCTCTTGCCACTGGCCGAGCGTTGCGGCCGCCATGGCATCCCAACGGTGCTCACCACTCTCTACTGGCCCACGACGGACTTCGAACGTCATGGCCGACCCGGCTGGCTCGGCCGCTGCGTAGGCTGGCTCCCCGACGCCGTTCGCGATCGGCTCAAGAGCGGCGTTCGCTTCTGGCGCCGGCCCCGCTCCGAACACTGGCGCGAACTCTGGCACGGAACCCAGCGCGTCACACGCAACTTGCTGAATGAAGTCTCGGCCGCCATTGCCGTTTGCGAAGCGGAGGCAGAACTGCTGCGGCCGATGACGGGCGTCCCGATCCACATCGTCCCAAGTGGCGTGGATCTCTACTTCTCCGACGCGGCTTCGCCCTGGGTCTGGGGTGGGCAGGAGCGCCCGGAGGAACACCCGCCGAGTCTGGACGAAGTTGAGCCCCAGGATCGGGTCGGCGTCCTGTGCGTCGGTCGTTTCGATCCGCAAAAGGGGCAGCATCGACTGATCGCGGCTCTGGCGGACGTCGAGGTGCCGATCACACTCGTGGGGGGGACGAACCCCAACTATCCGGGCTATCGCGCGCTCTGCGCACGCCGGGCCGGGCCGCTTGTCACCCTGTTGCCCCCACAGCCGCTCACGCAGTTGCGCCGGCTCTATGCGAGCTGCCAGGTGCATGCCCAGGCGAGTTGGTATGAGCTTTCGAGCCTCAGTGCGCTGGAGGCTGCTGCATCGGGGGCGGGCATCGTCACCGCGGCGGCGGGCGGCATGCCGGAGTATCTGGGGGGCGAGGCCCGCTATGTGGAACCGGGCGACGTGGAAGGGCTGCGAGCCGCTGTGCTCCAGGCGCTGGCCGCGCCGCCCTCGGCCCGTCTTGCCGAGCGTATGCGCCGCTGCTTTACCTGGGAGCTAAGCACCCGGCAACTCGCAGATGCCTACGCCGCGGTGCTGGCCCACCCCGCCTCTTCCCGCCGGGCAGCCTGAGCCAAAGACCCCGACTAGCCGAAAATGCAACTGACGGGAAAGCGCCGCCCGATGACTGGCGCCGCCGGCTCGCAAGGGTTCTGCGTGCCACGGACGCCAGTCAGCGGGTCGACCGGTGCCTACGAATACGTGGCCTTCAGGGGGATGCCGAACCGCTTGATCTTGCGATAGACGGTGGCTTGTCCGTAGCCGAGAATCTGAGCCGCCCGCCCCACGTGCCCCTTGGTCTGCCCCAGGGCTTCGAGGATGGCCCGCTTCTCGATCACTTCGTAAGGCTTCATGCCGGCTGCCACGGCCGACTTCTCGTCGGCCCGAGGCGGCGTGGTCTGCACGTCCAGGATGAAGTGGGTGTTGATGATCTCCACGGGCAGCACTTGCTCGTCGATGACGGCGTCGGTGGCCGTCAGTACCATGCGTTCGACCATGCCTTCAAGCTGGCGCGTGTTGCCCGGCCAGGAGAAGAAGCGCAGGTGATCGAGGGCCCGAGCCGAGAAGGTCACCAGTGGCTTCTTGTAGCGCGCCGCCGCGGTCTCGGCGAAGTGCAGGGCCAGGGCCGCCACGTCGTCGCGGCGATCGCGCAGGGGCGGCAGGCTCACCGTCACGCCGGAGAGCGTGTAATACAGGTCCTCCCGGAAGCTCCCGTCCTTGACCGCGGCGGCGAGGTCGCTGCGCGTGCCGGCCAGGACGCGGACGTCCACCTTCCGCAGCTTGGCCGAGCCGAGCCGCTGCAACGTGCCTTCCTGAATCAGCCGCAGCACCTTGGGCTGGAGTTGCGGGTCGAGTTCGGCGATGTCGACGATGTAGGCGGTGCCCCCGTCGGCATTCTCAAAATAGCCGGCCTGGGACTGCTCCACGCCGGGCAGGGCGCCTTTCTCACAGCCGAACAGCATCCCCTCCATGAGGTCCACGGGGATCGCCGCGAGGTTGATGCCGACGAAGCGACCCTTGCGGCCACTGAGGCGGTGGATGAGCTGAGCGACGAAGCGCTTGCCCGTGCCGCTCTCGCCACTCAAGAGGAGCGGCGAAGCCGTGGGGGCGATGTTTTGGACCAGGTCGCGCACCCGCCGAGCCGGCAGGGTGCCGCCGATCAGGGTTTCGATCCCCTTGGGCCCTTCGACGAGCCGTTCGAGGCTGCGAATGCGGCGCTTGAGTTGATGATGATCGACCGCCTTGGCGATCTGGCGCAGGAGCCGGTCCGAGTCGACTGGCCGAGAGACGACGTCGAAGGCGCCGGCTTCGCAGAGCACCTCGGCGTCGCTGGCCGCTCCCTTCGGAGCCAAGACGAGCACGGTCAAGAGCGGATTTTCGGCCTGCCAGCGGCGCAGTTGCTCAGGATCGAGGCGGGAATCGAAGCGGGCGTCCAGAACGAGCACGCTCGGCGGGTCCTTCCGCAACAGGTCCTCCAAGGCATTCCAGCCGGTCACCAGCGAATGCCGGTGGCCGGCCGCCCGGAGCTTGGCCAGGAGCGGCTTACCCGTGCCGCCATCTTCTTCCGCGAATACCAAATGGGTTCGAGCATCCAAGACCATCGCAGCCCTCGACTTGGCGGGAGAATGACGCCACGCGGAGCTGCCTGGACTCCACGCCCCGAGAATCTCGGCACAAACCGTTGTGCGTACAACGGGTGAGCGACCGGATCATCCGAGAACCGGGCGGGGCGCGGACCGCCTTCAGGTCGGCGAATATCGACCTGGTTATTACATTCCAAACGCCGGCGAGGGGCCAGAGAATTCGCCCCGAGTTTTTCAATAATGAGGATGGCGGTCCGTGGCTCCCGACCTGGCTCCAGCCATGAGACATCGGCCCGGGCGATCCCAGAAGTTTCGGCGCGGCTCTGAAACCTGCACCGTGAGTGGCCGGTAAGCCCATCGTCACTGGCCTGGCGGCATGCAAGTTTGCATGTCCGGGCCGGTCCGGTCAGGAGTGCGCTCATGCGTGCCGGCGTCACTTTATCGCTGCTGTTGGTCGTGATCGTTTGGCCGGCTCATGCCGAGCCGCCGCTGGTGGAGCGCTTTCTCCATTCAGGCAAGCTGGCCGAGGGAGAACGTGCGCTGGAACGAGCCCTCGAGTTGGACCCCGACCAGGATCAACTGCGCTTCGGCCTGGGCATGGTGCGATTTGTCCGGGCCGTGGAACGGCTGGGGCAGTCCTTCTACGAACACGGGGTGAAGTCCGAAAGCACCAACCTGCCGTTCCTGCGCATCCCCGTGCCCGTGAACCCCGACCCCACTCCCATCTCCCATCCACAACTGCGCCGCATCTTGATGCAGTTCGGCGACGATCTAGCCAAGGCCGAGGCCACGCTGGCTGGCATCAAGGACCGTGAGGTGCGCTTGCCCCTGCGGCTCGCTGCCATCCGCCTCGACCTGCGGGGCGACGGGCAAAGCAACGAGACCCTCCTCGCCGTGCTCAAGCGGCTCATGCGCGTCGACAGCTTTCCCTTCCTCAAGAGCAATCCGGAGTTCCTCGTCGTATTCGATCGTGGCGACGTCGCCTGGCTACGTGCCTATTGCCACATGCTCAGCGCCATCGCCGACCTGTATCTGGCCTTCGATACCAAGCCCATCTTCGATCATCATGCCCAGGCTCATTTCGCCAGTCCGAAGGGGCAGTCGGCCGATGCCCCCGACCTATTTGGCATGTTCACCGGCGGCATTAGGGTCGTCGAGCCGCGCCGCCTCCACACCTGCCGGCTGCATCTCGTGCAACTCTGTGAACTGAACCACGAAACCTGGCGCTACATCCGCGCGGAGAAGGACAACGATTTCGAATGGCTCCCCAGCCCCAAGCAGACCGGCGTTTTTGGCTTGCCCATTACCGATCAGATGATCGACGGCTGGCTCGCCGGCATGAGCGAGATCGAAGGGCTGCTCAAGGGTGAGAAGATCCTGGTGCTTCCGCCGGGCACTTCCGAGTATGGCGTTAACCTGCGCACCTTCTTCGACCACCCGCCCGAGAACTTGGTCCTGATGAAGGTGATGCAGAACGACATCGATCCGCGCTTCCTGGTTCGGCTGACGCCAGCCAACCGCTGTGAAGGCCAGGCCTTGAACCAGATGATGACGCTCTTCGACGGACCGCTGTCGTTCGCCTACATGGCCTGGTTCAACTAGGGGGATGCCGAGTGGGCCGGCGCCGCACCCCGCGGCGCCGCCGATCCGGCCCCTTCGCGCTTGACAGCCTACAGCGAAGCCACGGTATAATGGGTGGAACGCTCTCCTCGTGAGGTCCCGATGAAAATCGACCGTCCCACCAAGCGCATGACCTTGCGCGAACATCTCACGCACACGGAGAAGTGCGTCCGCGACCTGATCAGCCACAGCAACGGCAACTTGCTCACGGCCGTGCAGGAGTACCGCGACCTGACCCGGCCGGTGCGCCGCCGCAGCCAGTATCCCACCCGTATGGCCCTGCAGAACGCTCTCCAGAAACTGCAAGAGTCGGGCGAGGAGGCCATGTTGCTCTGCGACTATCTGCTGGAAGAGATGAAGACGATCGGCCAGGCGGCCAAGCGCGAACTGGACAACCGCTAGTCCGTCAGGCGCTGGGCGGCGTTGCCTCCGCGGCGGCCCCCGCGAACACCTTGGCAATCGTCTCCTCGAGCGGCGGGTCTTCCACGCTCACGTCGGCCACCGCATACCGGTCCAAAAGGCGGCTCAGCTTCTCCGCGACCGCCGACCGCTCCACCTTCAGTTCCGCCACTGGACCGTCACGCCGCACGACCCGGCCGTAGCTGTCCAGGTCCGGCGGCACGTCCACGCCAATAAACTGGACTCGGATCAACTTCTCCTGGCCGAAGCGTTCAACGATGCCACTCAGCGGGCCGTCGAGTACGAGTTGGCCGTGATTGATGACCAGGACCCGCTTGCACAGCGCCTCGACGTCGCGCATGTAGTGGCTGGTGAGGAGAATCGTCACGCCCCGGCTGCGGTTGTATTCGCGCAGACAGTTCTGGATCGTCACCTGCGCCACCACGTCCAGCCCGATCGTCGGCTCGTCGAGCAGCAGCAGCCGAGGTTCATGGAGCAGGGCGGCGATCAACTCCATCTTCATCCGCTCGCCCAGGGAGAGTTCGCGGACCGGCTGCCGCGTGAGTTCGCCCACGCCAAACAGCTCCGTCAGTTCGCCCAGCGTCTGCTCGAAGCGCTCGCGCGGCAGCGAGTAGATCTCCTTGTGCAGTTGGAAGCTGTCGGCGGCCGGCAGGTCCCACCAGAGCTGGTTCTTCTGCCCCATGATGAGTGCGAACTGGCGGCGGTAGGCGTCGGCCCGCTCCCAGGGGACGAAGCCCAGGGCGGTGGCCGATCCGCTGGTCGGATAGACCAGGCCGGCCAGCATCTTGAGGGTCGTCGTCTTGCCCGCCCCGTTAGGCCCTAGGAAAGCGACCACTTCACCCGGCTCCACGGTGAAGCTCACGTCCCGAACCGCCAGGACTTGCTTGTACTGGGGACGCACCAGGGCCCGGATGGAGTTGACGAGGCCCTGCTTCTTCAGTTGCACCCGGTAGGTCTTGCTCAGGCCGCGGGTCTCGATGATGGGCATGGGGCCATTGTAGGTTTGGGACGACGGCCAGACACACTGCGTCCTAGCTCTCCGCGGCAAAGGCGATGAGGGCCGGGGTCAGGCGGGCAATCTCGCGCTCCAGGTCGGTGAAAATGGGGCTGGACCCGGCCAGGTCGGCGACCTTGCCCATCTGCTCGAGTTGGGCCGAAAGATGCTGGGCCCGATCGGCCGCGAAGATGGCCACCAGACCCTTGAGCGTGTGGGCATGGTACTTCACCTGCCCGGCATCCTGGGCCGCGAGCGCCTGGCCCAGTTCCTGAATCAGCTTCGGCGCGTCCTGCTGGTAGGCGTCAATGAGATCGCGCAGGATGTCCCGGTCGTTATCGACGCGCCCCAATGCCGTGGCCGCATCGAAGGGGGGCGGCTCGGCGGCGGTACCTTCGGGGGAGGGCGTGGGCTTCCCGGCAGCGCCGACAGCACCAGATGAGGCCGGCTCCACCGGCGGAACGAGCCGTTCGATGATATGGAACAGCTCCTGGTGCCGAATGGGCTTGGAGACATAGTCATCCATGCCCCCCGCGATGCACTGCTCGCGGTAGCCCATCATGGCATGGGCGGTCAGGGCGATGATCGGCACGCGCCGGCCGGTGGCTACTTCGGCAGACCGGATGGCGGCGGTGGCCTCGAAGCCGTCCATGAGCGGCATCTGCACGTCCATGAGGATGACGTCGAAGCCGCCCTTGGCCGCGGCTTCGACCGCTTCCTGCCCGTTGTTCGCCAGGGTCACGCGGTGGCCACGCTTTTCGAGCATCCGCACCGCCAGCACCTGATTGACCTGGTTGTCCTCGGCCAACAGGATCGACAGCGGCCGGAGCGGTCGCTCCACTTCCACGGGCACCACGTCTTGCTTGATGTGGCTCTCGGGCAGCAGCGTCGAGAGCAACGTCTCGAGCAAGTTCGACTCGCGGATCGGTTTGGAGACGTAAAGTTCTCCGGCGTCCCGGCAGCGGGCCGCATCGCGGCTCAGCCCCGTCGGTGTGAGCAGCATGAGGGCGGGAGTTGCGCGGCCGGCCGGGGCACGCAGCATCTCCAGGAGAGCGAAGCCGCCCGGATCCGGTAGTTCCGACTCGATCATGAGCAGGCCAAACTCCTGCCCGCCGCACAGGGCCTTGGCCTCCTCGGCGGTGGCGACGGCGACGGGCCTTAGGCCCCAGGCTCGGAGCACGTCTGCCAAGTGGGCACGGCAACTGGCATTATCGTCGACGATGAGCACGCTCCGCCCCGCCAGTCCTGCGGCCCGGGGCGGCAGCGTGAACTGGGGCTGGGCCTGCTTGCGGACCTTGATGGTGAAGTGAAACGTGCTGCCTTCGCCCAGGACGCTCTCGACCCAGATACGGCCGCCGAAAAGCTCGACCAGTTGGACGACGATGGCCAGCCCCAGACCGGTGCCGCCGTACTTTCGCGTGGTCGAACTATCCACCTGAGCGAAGGGGGCGAAGATCAGGTCGAGCTTGTCGGCCGGGATGCCGATGCCCGTGTCCCGGACGGTCACGTGCAGACCGACCTCGTCGGGCCCGAGCTGCATGGCGTCGGCGGCGCTTGCAAGCCGGGCCCCGACGGTGATTTCGCCCGCGTTTGTGAACTTGATCGAATTGCCGACCAGATTGATGATGATCTGTCGTAGCCGGCTCGGGTCGCCGATCAGATGCTCGGGCAGGTCGGCGTCGACGTGGCAGGTCAGTTCGATTCCCTTCTTGTCGGCACGCAGAGCGAGGCTGGCCAGGCCGTCGGCCAGGCACTCGCGCAGATTGAAGTCGATCGACTCGAGGTCCATCTTGCGGGCTTCGATCTTCGAGAAGTCGAGGATGTCGTTTAGGAGGGTGAGCAGCGACTCGGCCGAGGCATGGATCATTTGGGAGTATTCTTGCTGCTCATGGGTGAGCTGGGTGGCCAGGAGCAGTTCCGACATGCCGATGATGCCGTTCATCGGGGTGCGGATTTCATGCGACATGTTGGCGAGGAAGTCGCTCTTGGCATGGTTGGCGGCCTCAGCGGCTTCCTTGGCCCGGTGCAGCTCCGCCTCGGCTTCCTTGCGGTAAGTAATATCGGAGATCACTCCGTCCAGCAGCAGCGACACACTGTCCGAGCCCTTGCTCGCCTGCACGCTCTCTCGCACCCAACACGTCTGCCCGTCCGGCCGGACCACGCGGTATTCCTGCTGCACGTTCTGCCCCGAGCGGAGCCGCTGGATCGCCTCCTGCCAGCGGGGCCGATCCTCAGGATGGAGGATGTTACCCCAGTTCTCGGGGCTGCGGATGAAGTGGCTCGACGACTGGCCCGCGATCTTCTCGATAACCGGCGAGATGTAGCGGTAGACCCAGTGGCCCTGCGGATCGACCTTGGCGCTCCAGAGGCAGTCGGTCACGGACGAAAGGACACGCCGCAGCTCCGCCTCGACCTTCTTGAGCTTGGTGTAGGCTTCGCGCTGGGCCCGCATGTCCCGGGCGGTGATAAGGCTCAAGGTCCGCGGCTTGACGTGCAGGCGGGTGATGGTCAGGTTGACGGGAATCCAAATGCCGTCCTGCTTGGTGCGGAGGAGGAAACCGTCCCGACCGTGGAAGATGCCGGTCCGCTGGTAGGCGTTTTCCATCTGGGAGATGCTGGCATCGCTCTCAGCCCGCCAGAGCTGGGAGGTGCGCATCTGGAGGAGTTCTTCGCGGGAGAAGCCCGAGAGCCGCTGGGCCATGGGGTTGACGTCGATGAGCTGGCCGCTCGCCGGGTCGAAGAGGAAGAGGGCGTCGCCGGCCTCGGAGAACAAGACTTGGGCCAGGTCTTCCGCCTTGGTGCTGTTCGTGGTGCTCATGCCAGGGTGCTCATGCGGGGAGTCGGGCCCCGAAAAGGGGCGGCGGTGCAGTCCGAATCTTAACTCACGGCGGCGGCGAAAGGAAGCGGCGACTGGCTGCCGGCGGCCAGAGCGAGCCACGAGGAGCGGGAGTTGGTCGGCGGGACGGTTCGTGTTAAAATGCTCGGCATCCGATGGCGAACTACCAGAATACGCCACGTTCGTTGCCCGTGGTGCCGCCGTTGGTTTCGCTTGGAGTACTCCCCATGCACCATGCCTTGCGTCTGCCGCTGCTGGCCGCCCTGCTCCTGCCGCTCGGATCGAGCGGTTGTTACTTTGGCTTCGCCCAGGTGCATGCGGAAGAGGTGATCGAAGAGACGTTCGAGGTGGCGGGCGAGCCGACCGTGGACGTCGATAGCTTCAACGGGTCGATCAAGGTCGAGCCGGGCGAGTCCGGCCGGGTGATGGTGCGTGTGATCAAGAAGGTCGGGGCCGAGACTGAGGAAGTGGCCGTGGGTCGGCTCGGCGACATTGAAGTGGCCATGGGCGAGACCGAACCCGATCACATTCGCGTGACGGCGAAACTGCGGAGCAAGGGTCTGGTGAGCGGCTCCTACGGGGCCCGGGTCGAACTGGTTGTGCCGGCCAAGGCCACGCTTCAACTCCGCACCAGCAATGGCAACGTGACGGTGACCGACGTGAACGGCAGCGTGACCGCTCGCTCTACCAACGGCTCGCTGAAGGTGCAGGGCAACGCGGTCATGAATCTGAACTCGAGCAATGGCAACATCGAAGTGATCGGCGACCAGATCACCGTGACGGCCGACACCACCAACGGCAGCATCATGCTCAAGGGCTCGCTGGCTCAAGCCGTTCATTCCTTGACGACGTCCAACGGCAGCATCCGGCTGCAACTCCCCGGAGATTCCCAATTCCATCTCGATGCCGCCACGAGCAACAGCCGCGTGGAATGCTCTTTTCAGGTCGAGACGAAGACTGCAGGGAAGCGCGATCGGACCTTGACCGGGACCGTGGGCTCCGATCCCAAGACGTCCCTCAAGCTGCGGACGTCCAACGGCAATATCAGAATTCTGAAGGAATAGCTGACCCCCTCATAGCCAGCTCAGGCGAGGATCATCGCCTTGGGTCCGCGGGGGCAGACTGTCCCCACCTCGGCAGCGGCCAGGCAGCCGGCGGCGCGCAGCGCTTGGGCTAGCGCCGGTGCTTCCGACTCGGCGACGGCGATCAAGAGTCCCCCCGACGTCTGGGCATCGTAGAAGAGTTCCTCGCGCACCGGATCGGGCTGCCGCTCGACCTGTAGGTGCTCCGCCACGAAGGTCCGATTGCTGCGGCGAGCGCGAGTGAAAAAGCGGCCAGCCACCAGCTCTTCCACGCCGGGCAGGAGCGGCAGGCGGTCAAGGTGCCAGCGGATGGTCACCCCGCTGCCGAGGGCCATTTCCAAGCCGTGCCCGGCCAGGCCGAAGCCCGTAATGTCGGTGACGGCATGGGGCTGGTGGGCACGCATCACCTCTGAAGCCGAGCGATTGAGCAATGTCATGCTGGCGACGGCGGCCGCCAACGTGGCGGGGGGACAGCGGCCGGCCTTGGCGGCCGTCGTGACGAAGCCCGTGCCCACCGGTTTGGTCAAGAGCAGGCGGTCGCCCGGCCTCGCCCCGGCATTGGTCAGCACCTGGTCGGGATGCACGATCCCCGTGACGGCCAGGCCGAACTTGATCTCGGCATCGCGGAGGGTGTGGCCGCCCACGACGGCGCAGTCGGCGGCGGCACAGCGTTCGGCCCCGCCCCGGAGAATCTCGCCGAGCAGCGCCAGGGGCAAGAGATGATCGGGGAAGCAGACGAGGTTGAGGGCGGTCTTGGGCGTGCCCCCCATGGCGTAGACGTCGGACAGGGCGTTGGCGGCCGCCACCTGGCCGTAGATGAAAGGATCGTCGAGCACCGGGGGAAAGAAGTCGACGGTCTGAACCAGCGCCAGGTCGGAGCGAAGGCGATAGACCCCCGCATCGTCGGCAGTCTCAGTGCCCACGAGCACGGCGGGGTCGGAAGAACGTGGCAAGTCGCGCAGCACCTGCGCGATCCCCGTTGGGGCGATCTTGCCCGCTCAGCCGGCACACGAAGCGTAGTCGGTCAGGCGGCGTGACCGCCGGAGCCAGCCCAACATCAGCCCTCTCCTTGCCCTTTGAGTCCCAACGGTTCACGGAAAGAAAAGAGCCTCCGGCGGTTCGACCCCGGAGGCTCGCGGCAACCTCGGTATCCCGACGCTCACGTGCCCAGGCGCGCCTCCAGTTGCGCCAGCAGCTTCTCTTCCTCGGGAAACTGCTTGGTCTGAGCCTTGGACCAGACCAGGTCGTCGTCGAATTTAACCTCGAAGACACCGCCCCCGGCGGGGACGAGAACCAGGTCCTGGATCTGCTGCTTGAACTGCGTCAGGATCTTCGCCGTCAAACTGACGGCCTTCGGTTCGTAACCTCACATGGCACAGTAGGTGATGTGTACCCGCATGGCGCTCCTCCCAAGGATGTCAGTCCTGAGCCATTATAGGGACCCCGACTGCTGCCTCGGAAGCGCAGCCTTCAAGCGCGGTGGCGGGGCGGGCCAAGCTCATGGCCAGGGCTGCACGTCGACACGGAGCCGCCACGTGGTGCGGCCCAGTTTAAAACTCAGCGTGCGTTCACCCGCCGGTTGCTGGTCCCATCGGACAGCCTGGGCCGGCAGCGTGGTCGGCGTGCCGCGCTGGCTAGTGGGCTTGAATTTGTCCCGTGGCGCTTCTTGCTCCAGATTGACGTTGAGCTGCACCTGGCTGACGGCTGGGAGGACGAAGGTCTCGCCTTCGGCCCGCATGCTGTCGTCCCGCGGTAGAGCCCACGCCCGCCAAAGGAAGCCATCGACAAGCGGCTGCACGGTCTCGAGGTGCCCCTGAGGCGGTGGCGGGTTGCGCGACAACTCCAGCGTTCTGACCGCCTACAGCTTGGCCTTACTGGGGTACACGCGGCAGGTGAGTCAGTAGTGCCCGAGTTCCTTGAAATCGACCGTGCGTGTGCTCGCCGTGGCGGCAGCTTGCACGGTGAACTCCCCGATGAACTGATTCCGGCCGAGGAACTCAAACTCCTCCAGCCGGAGCGTCGCCTGGTTCTCAATCACGGCCGCCAAGGGCAGGGCCAGCGTCTGGCCTTGGCGGGTGTGTCCCCTCCATTGCAGTTCGCGGCCCAGGGGCAGGTTCCGCAGCAAGAGGATGGGATGATTGTGCTCGATCAGCCCGATGGGTGCGAGTTTGACGCACTGCAAGCTGACGAAGCGGACGATGGCGTAGCGTGGGGCCGGGTCGGGCTGCTGAGCAGCGCCGGCCGCGAGGGCCACGAGCAGGCACCCGAGAGCGACAAGATGGGAGCAGCGCATGCGGGGCACCTCCCAGACGGGGCGGGGGAGCTTGGGCCGACCGCATTGTATGGCAGCCAGGTGCCCGGACGCAAGGGTTGGATGGGGCGATC
>CALLZJ010000290.1 GCA_937858435.1 uncultured bacterium | reverse complement strand
GCACCTCCTGGATATGGGTTCAAGGCCATTATCGCCCCACCCACGGCATGCATGGATTCTGCAGTCTGCGTCGGGGGAGGGGAGAGGTCGCGGGAAGTGAGCGGGCTGAAGCCCGCGGCTACCACATACGGTTACCACCCCGCGGTTACCGGCCGCGGATGCCGTGGTATTCCAGCGGGAAGACGTAGTCCTTGCGGAGCGGATGGCCGTCCCAATCTTCGGAGAGGAGGATTCGGCGCTGCGCTGGATGGCCCACAAACTGAATGCCCACCAGGTCGTAGGTCTCACGCTCGTGCCAGTTGGCGGCGGCGTAGATCTTGCTCAGCGTCGGCACTTCCGGGAGCTGACCCTCCTGGTCGTTCTTCCACCGCGGCAGGATGAGCTTGACGACAAAGCGATGCCGCTTGTTGAAGCTCGAAAGGTGGTAGACGACCTCCAGGTGCGGCTCGAAGCCGGCCTTGGCCACCTTCGCCTTCTCGGTCTCGAGGTAGTCCACCCCCGAGATGCAATTGAGCATGTCGAACTGGAGCCGAGGGTCGTCGCGCAGAAAGGTGAAGACCTCGATCACGTCGGCCGGGTCGATCACCACGAACGGGTCGAGTGCTTCGGGCTGCTCGGCCTTGATGCGGTCGGCGAACTTCTCCTTCAGGATCGCGATGATCTCGGGGCCAGTCATGAGGCTCCTGGGCGCTTGGGCCGTGAGGGTGACGAAAGCCAGGCTATTCTAGAGCCGGGGCACCTGGGGGAAAGTGGTTCAGCCGCCGCCCCGGAGCCTTTCGTACTCGCTCAGCACGATCTGCAGCTTCGGGTCCCAGACGTGCTCCCGGGCCATCCGCTCCCGGCCCGCGGCTCCAAGGGCCCGGCTGCGGTCAGGATCGGCCATGAGATCGGCCAGGGCCCGCGTCAGGGCGGGCACGTCGCCACAAGGCACCAGCAGGCCGTCCGACTCGTGGCGAATCACCTCCGCCACGCCACCAGCGCGGTAGCCGACGCAAGGCAGGCCATTGGCCCAAGCTTCGAGCAGCACAAGCCCGAAGGAATCGGAGCGGCTCGGCAAGGCGAAGAGGTCCAGGGCCGCGTAGAAATCGGGCTTCGTCTCGTCGGGGAGCGGTCCCGTGAGCATCGTCCAGCGGCGGGCCAGGGGGGAGAGTGATCGCCAGAAGCGGCGGAAGTTGGGCATCGATGGGCCAGCCAGAAGGACCTGAAACCGATGGCCTGCTTCCCAGAGAGGCAGGGCCGCGCGGATCAGGTCGACGCTGCCCTTCTCCTCACTCAGGTTGGCCAGATGACCCACGCACCATTGTTCGGGGCGGATGAGCCAGCGGTCCCGGGCCCGAGCGCGATCGCCGCCGGTGCACTCGACGGGATCGACCCCTAGCCCCTGGAGCACCATTCGCTCGGGGGGCAGACCCAGGTCCAGCACGGCCTGGCGCTCCAGCATCGTCTGCACGAAGATGCGGTCGGCGGAACTCAGGAGCTGGCGCAAGGCCGGGCTGAGGTAGGCGGCCCGGGTGCGGTCGTCGGTGCGGGTCGGATCCCCTAGGTGCAGGAAGGGAGTCAGGCAGAAGGGAATCCCCTGCCGCCGAGCCAAGCGCTCGGCACAAAGCAACGGCCAGGCATAGGGGAAGGCCGAGGCGTGGACGACGTCGAAGCGGGCCGACCGCCCGCAGCGGTCCCAGAGCGAAGGGAGCACGGGATTGCAGCCAAGAGTGAAGGCTTGCCAGCGGGGCCAGGGGAGTTGTCCGAGCGCTTTAAGGGCATAACGTTGGCCGGGGAGGTGCCGCAGGGGATGGCGTTCGACGCGGACGCCGCCCTGAAGCTCGGCCTGAGCGGGCAGCCTCTGGGCTTCGGCGGACCAGAAGGCTTCGAGGGCCAGGGCGTTGCTGGTGAAGACGGTGACGTGGTGCCCATGACAGGCGAGCCAGCGGCTGAGACGAGCGAAGTAAAGCTCGGCGCCGCCGAGTGCTGGAGGGAAGCGGTGGATGAAATGAGCAATGCGCATACCATATTGTTGTCTGAAACCATCCGACCTTTGTCCCGCGTTGGCCTGGTGCTCTGGCATCCCGGCGCCGCGGCGCCCTTGGAGCAAGTGCGCGGCTTGCCGCGAAGGAGCATTCCCTGATGCTGCCCCTGTCGAGCCTGGCGCAGATGATCAAGCCGTCCGCGACGTTGGCGGCCGGAGCCCGGGCCAAGCAGTTGCGTGCCCAGGGGGTGCGGGTCTTCGATTTCAGCCTGGGCGAGCCGGATTTCGCGACGCCAGCCCACATCGGCGAGGCCGCCGCCGTCGCCGTCAGCGCGGGCCATACTCGCTACACTCCCGCCAATGGCATCCTGCCCCTGCGCGAAGTTCTGGCCCAGCGTTACCGCGACCGCTACGGGTTGGATCTCTCGCCCGACGACGTCGTCGTCTCCCGCGGCGCCAAGCATGCGATCTTCAACCCGGTAGCCCCGCTCTGCGGCCCCGGCGACGAGGTGCTCATCCCCACGCCCTTCTGGACGAGCTATGCCGACATCGTCGAGATGACCGGTGCCCGCATTCACCTGGTGCCGACGACCTTCGCCCAGCACTTCAAGCTCAGTGCCGCCCAGTTGCGCGACGCCCTGACGCCGCGGACCCGGCTCGTGCTCATGAACTCACCCTGCAACCCCACGGGCACGGTTTATTCTCGAGCTGACCTGGAGGCGCTGGCCGACGTCATCCTGGAACGGCCCGGACTGGCCGTCCTCAGCGACGAAATCTACGAGTGCCTGGTCTTCGATGGCCACCAGCACCATTGCTTCGCCGCGCTGCGGCCGGAACTGCGCGACCGGTGCATCGTCGTTAGCGGGGCCAGCAAGACCTACGCCATGACGGGCTGGCGCATGGGTTGGGCTATCGGGCCGGCCCACACGATCAAGGCCATCGGCGACATCCAGAGCCAGCAGACGGGGTGTCCCAACAGCGTCAGCCAGTATGCCGTTCTTGCTGCCCTGCAGTCCGATCAGAAATGCGTCGAGGACATGCGGCTGGAGTTCCAGAAGCGCCGCGATCTGGTTTGTGAGATGCTGGGCCGCATCCCTGGCCTACGTTTTCACAAGCCGGAAGGGGCCTTTTACGTCTTCATCGACGCCAGCGTCTACATGGGCAAAGCCTTCCGCGGTCAGAAGATTCCCGACTCCGACGCCTTGTGCCAGGCCCTGTTCGAACACGAGCGGGTCAATCTGGTGCCGGGCGCCGCCTTCGGAGCCGAGGGTTACCTTCGGCTTTCCTACACCTCGGACCGCACCGAGATCAAGGAGGGGCTGGAGCGCCTGGCCGGTTGCTTGGCGGAGATGGCATAGGCCGCAGGGGTGGCGGTGGCGGCGCGTTGGGATTCCGCAGCGGCACGCCATGCGTCTTGGCCAGTTCCAGCAAAGTATCGAGATACTCCAGTCCACCTGCCTGCCGCTTCTCACGCAGGAAAGCGCTCTCGGCCTTGGTGAGCTTGGGCATCAGTTCCCGTTCGAGCCTGAGCATCTCGATCCGCAGCCAGGCCATGGCCCGGTCCAGTTGCCTTTCCGCCGCGGGTCGACCGCCCATGCCCGGACCTGGACCGCCTGCCGGACCACGCAGCTCGGGGAACACGTCCACCGGAGCCGGTGAGGGGACCGGTGCCGTGGGGGCGGGCTCTTCCGCCACGGCGTGGGCCTGCTGCTGGCGGGACGGCAAGTAGAAGGCGAGAAGGAGGCCCAGCACCCCGGCGGGGATCAGCACGCTCGGCCAGCCGACCAGGGCCGGCGTGCGCCGGCGTTCGCCCCGCAGCCGGAGGACGTAGCCCGCCGTTTCGAGCCGCTGCACGGTCCGTTCAGTGAAATGCGGCGACGGCTGCGGGCGTGGCAAGTAGTCGAGCAGGTCCCAAGTTTGCGTCAGCGCGTCGGCCTCGACCCGCAAGGTAGGCTCCTGGCCGAGGCGCGTGTGCATGGCATCGGCAGCCTGGTCCGGCAGTTCGCCGTCGAGGTAGGCGACGAGGTCTTCATGCCCAGCGCCGCGGCCGGGGTCGTTCGCGTCGGCCGGTACGGTCGGCGGATCGTTCATGATCGTTGCCTCCTCGAACCCCAGGGTCTGAGCACCGCGGCGCCGACGCGCCAAGCACCACCGGTCATGTGGGCTCCACGACGGGCAGCGGGCCGCTCCGGGACAGCACATAGTCCTTCAGGAGTTCCCGCAACTGGCAGCGGGCCCGACTGAGCAGCGACTTGACTGCTTTCGTTGAAATCCCCATCACCTGGCTGATCTCGTCGTAACTCATGTCTTCGAACTTATTGAGGACCACGGCCAGGCGCTGCCGCTCGTTGAGCTGTGCTAGCGCCTCCTGGACCATGTGGGCCAGTTCGTCGTGATGCAGCCGTCGATCCGGTGCCTCCGTCCGTCCGTCGGCGGTCACCTGGTTTTCAACCCCGCCGTCGAGGCTGCCGGACCGGGTCACTGCCGGCGGAAGCTGCATGAGCGGCTTGCGCTGCCGCTGCCGCAGCGCGTTCAGGGCCACGTTGTTGGCGATGGTGAAGAACCAGGTGCTGAACTTGGCCTGGGGATGGTAGTCCGCCCGAGCCCGATAGACCCGGAGAAAGACCTCCTGGGCCAGGTCCTCGGCTTCGTCGGCCCGGCCGACCAGATGCGTCAAGATGCCCAAAAGGCGATGCTGAAACCGATCCACGAGTTCAGCGAAGGCCTCGGGATCGCCCTCCCGCACGCGCAGCATCAGCCGCACGTCGGGGTCGCGCATGGCGTACTGGGCGCTGGTTGAACCCACGGTCGTCATATCTCAAGGATACCCTGAGAAAGATGAACGCGGAAGGAGAATGATGAGAGTGAATGGCGGGCGGGACACGCGCGTCCCTGGCCGGCGCCCTGCTGCTCTTACGTTCCCACCGGGGCCGGTTCGGCGGCACGGCGACGGAGCTGCCCACAGGCGGCGTCGATCTCGGCCCCCTTGCGTTTCCGCACCTTCACGCTGAGCCCGGCTGCCCGCAGGATCTCCACGAACGCGGCCAGGGCTTCATCCGTGGGTCGCCGATACGGCAACCCCGCCACTTCGTTGAAGGGGATCAGATTGACCAGCGCCGGCCGGGGCGCCAGCAGCGCCGCCAACTCTCGGGCTTGCTCCGGGCGGTCATTGACCTCGCGGAGCAGGACATACTCGAAGGTCACCTGCCGGCCGGTGCGCGCGAAGAAGTCATCGGCCGCGGCCAGAATCTCCGTCAGCCCCACGCTGGTGGGAACGATCTGCCGGCGGAGGTCATCGTTGGGTGCGTGGAGGGAGACGGCCAGGTGATGGGCCCGTCCCACCTCGGCGAGCCGGCGTATCTTGGCCGGCAAGCCCACGGTCGAGATCGTCACGTGGCGGGCACCGATGCCCAACCCGGCCGGCGCACAGGCTTCTCCCAGGGCGGCCATGAGCGCATCGAGATTGGCCAGCGGTTCGCCCATCCCCATCACGACCACGTGCGTCAGCCGCTCGGAGGCAGGCAGGGTGTTGCGCAGCCGCAGGAGCTGTTCGAGAATTTCGCCGACCTCCAGGTTGCGGGTGACGCCGCCGATGCCGCTGGCACAGAAGACACAGCCCATGCCGCAGCCGACCTGGGTGCTGATGCAGGCAGTGCGGCGGTCGCGGTCGGGGATGAGGACGCATTCCACGCTCTCGCCATCCCACAGGCGGACCAAGAGCTTGCAGGTGCCGTCGCTGGCTTGCTGCCGAACCGCCTCGGTCGTGCCCAGCGGCCGAAACTCCGTCTCGAGCGCCGACCGCAGCGGCCCGGGCAGATCGGTCATGACGGCGAACGACTCGGCGCGGCGCTGCACGATCCAGCGGCGGATGCTCTGGGCCTGCCATGCCGGGGCCCCGCGTACCGCCAGCCAGGCCTGAGCTTCGGCCGGAGTCAGGCTCAGCCAAGGCCGCCGGGCATCACCCTCCTGGAGGGGCAAGGCCGCCAGGGGCGTTAGTCGCTGCTCGGAGCTTGCAGGTTGCCTCGTCACACCAGGCCCCAGATGCGGCGCATGACCCACTCGCAGCCGATGAGGGCCGTGAAGAGCAGGAGCAGACCGCCTTGCCGCCAGTCGTTGGGCTCGCGCCAGTTGGGCGTCTTCTCCGCCACCTCGCTGATCTTGGCCCGGGTCTTGGCCAAGGTGTCCAGCAGGTCGCCCAGCCCGCCGTGCAGTTGGTGCGAACCGCCGGTCGTCTTGGCGATCCGCTCCAGGACGTCGTGGTTGGGGGAGCTGCGCTCGAGTTCCGTCATGGCCCGGTAGACCATGAACCGCGCCCGGGCCTCGCCAAGGTCCTCGCCCCCCTTGGATGCGGAAACGATGACCTCATACTCCCCGACCTCGTCGGTCTTCTTGATCTGCCCCACGTTCTTGCCATCGTCGCCGCCGTCGGGGACCACGGCCAGCGTTTCGGTGACGCCGCTCGGACGCTGCACCCGGACGTTGAACTGCGCGTCGCGGACAGGAGTCGATTCGTCCACCGTTCCACCTGGATTGATCATGCGGGCCTGGACGCGAAGAGTCTGCTCCTTACCAGCAGCGAGCCGGCGTTCCGAAAGTTCGATGCGAACGTTTTTGCTGGCCCGCTCCTGCTGCGCCAGCCAGAGGATCATCTGCCGCCAAAACCGCAGGTGGGCCTCACGAAACTCCGACACCGTCCCCGGTCGAGCGGGACCGCCCCCCCGCGGACTTCCAGGACGCACCCAGAGCCAGGTCGTGTCCACGGCCAGCGCCGCCACCCGACCCGTACCCGGCTGATGCACGGCGAGCAGCGTCTCGGCGTTCGGCGTCACGACCAGCGCCGTCGCCCCACGCTTGAGGGGGCCTAGCCGGTTGCCGCCGTCCAGCGAGGGCATCCGCTCCCACCAGCTACGGTTTTGGCGGGTGTCGCCGTCGAGCCGGAGGGAGAAATGCTCCAGACCTCGGTCCGTGGGGACGAAGCGGATCTCCTTGCGCTCGCCGATCCCGCCTTCGAGTTGGCCCGACACCGACACATCGACCGGGAGCAGGTCGGCCAGCGGGGTCTTGTCCCAGCCGCCCGAGCCGAAGGACTCCTGGCCTCCGATCATGAGCAGCCCCGCGCCGCCGCGGACCTTCTCGGCGATCATCTCCAGCAGCCCCTCGCCCTGGAAGCGGGCCGCGGGCAGGTCGCCGATCACGAAGACGTCGAAGTTCCCCTTTTCGATCCGCTCTTTCATCAGGGTGCGCCAGCGGACCGCCTCGGGGCCCCGCTCCTCGGCCGGATAGGCGTTGAGCACGGAGATGCGTTCGTCGCTGCCCAGGGCATTGCGGACGTACTTGGGCTCGAGCCGCAGCTTGTCGAAGAAGAGCACGCTGAGCCCTTCCTTGCTGAGGCTGATGTAGGTCGTGACTTCGTTGTTGGTGTCGGTCATCTCGCCCGGCATCGGCTTGACCTTGAGCGTCAGACGGTAATCGCCCGGCACGTCGGGGAGCTTGAACGGAGGAAACTCGATGGGGATGGTCTGGCGGGTGGCCGAGGGCCGGACCACGACGCGGACCTTGCGTGGCTGCTGGGCCCCCTCGCCGAAGGCGGCCTCGTCCACTTCTTGGCCATTCAGGAGCAGCCAGACTTCAACGGGCTGATTCTCAAACTGTTGGGCCGAGATGGTGCCGCGGACGCTGAGGATCTCCTTGATGCGGGCCGTCTGCGGGGCGTGGATGGCCTCGGCGACCAGGTCGGCGTTCAGCTCCGAGCCGCCCGGCTTACCCAGCCCGATGGTGTGGACGGGGCAGGGCACCTGGGCCAGTTCGGAGAGCACGTCGTCGAGCACGGGCTGGCCGACGTTGTCATGGCCGTCGGTCAGCACCACGATGCCGAGGAACTTCTCGCTCTCGCCGGCGGGCCGATGCCTCTCTAGGGCCTGGCGCAAGGCCGCGAAGAAGGCCGTGCCGTCGCCGTCCGGCTCCATCTCGGGCAGGAACTCTCGCAACCGGGTATCGAATGCGATGGGGACGATCTGGATATCGTCCTTTTGCAGGTGCTCGACCAACGGCAAGGCCGCCTTCCACTCACTGATGGCCGCTTGCCAGCGGGTCTCGTTGCGCTCCGCGTCCTGGACGGTCATGCTCTTGGACGAATCGAAGAGGATGACGACCTTGGCCGGCAGCTTGACCTCGGTGTGGCGAACCCAACTGGGCTGGAGGAGCAGCAGGCAGACCAGGGCCAGGGCCAGCATGCGGATGAGCCAAAGGCCCAGGGCCCGGCCCACAGTGAGTTCCAGCCGCCGAGCCCGATAGGTCCAGAAGGTTAGGATGGAGACGACCACGGCCGCCCCGACGATGACCGCCGCCGGCCAGAGAGGATCGGGCTCGGGCAGATAGGGCATCAGCCAACTCATGCCGTGCCCTCCCGAATCGGAGCGTAGAAGCGATTGGCGAGCCAGTTCTCCAGCGCGAGCAACACCATCACCCCGGCCAGGAGCAGGGGCAGCAGTTCGATCGGTGGGGCCGTGCCGGTCTGCTCGTGGACCACTTTCTTCAGATCCAGGCTGGGACTGAACTCCTGGACGGAGTCGGCCCCCAGGTATTCGTTGATCTCCTCAACCGTGGGTCGCCCTTCGGTCCACTGAATCTCCGCCGGGCTGAGGTTAACGCTGAAGTGGCGGCTCCAGAGTTCGGGTGGTTCGGCCCGGCCGCCTCCGCCGCCTGCTTCGGACCCGTCACGCACGCGGTAGTTGCCGGCTCGCCGCGCCTCCGCCAGGGTCAGGACGGTCGCGTTGGGCGGCACCTTGCCCTGCGAAGTGAGCGGTCCCGACAGGTGGTAATCGCCCAGCTTCAGCGTGGTCGGCAGCCAGAAGCGGACCGGGTCGCCCACGATGTAGTTCATCTGTTCGGCCCGGCCGCCCATCACGTGCTGCGTCATGAGGTAGGGCAGGGCCAGGGAGAGCCAGAAGCCCTGCTCATCGAGGAAGTTGTTCCATTCGACCCAGCCCGGGGTGGTCCGGCGGTAGAGCGCGGTGGTCAGCATGAGGACTCGGCCAGCGATCTTCTGCTTATCGAAAATTCGCTCCACGAGGGCGGGGCGCTGGTCGAGGCTGTAGGGCGCCACCACTTCGCTCTGTGGGGCGGCGATCGGCTCGACGTCCCAGAAGCGGAAGATGCGGCCGGGGGTAAGGTCGCGGTCCCAGTTCTTGAAACGGGCCATGATCGGATGGTCGTAGCCGGCGGGGTCCAGGAAGGTCCCTTCCCGCGGCGTGGTCCGCAGTTCCTTCAGCCGAGCCGGGGTCACCAGCAGGGCGGCATCGGTCTGGTAGGCGGCCGGGGCGGATGACTCGCCGGGCAGCAGCATCAGCCCGCCGCCCAGCTCGACGTACTCCGCCAGTTTCTGCCAGAGGTCGTCATTGGGGCGAGCAACGTTGATCAGGGCCACGGCGGCATAGGCATCGGGCAGCAACGGCTGCGGGCACTCCGCGGGCTTCTTGACGATGCAGCGCACCGCCAACGTCTGCAGGGACTCCAGGGCAAGCTGGAAGTCGATGGCGTCATCCGGGTTGTCGGCCAGGAGCAGGATCTGTCGTTCCTGACAACTCAGGGTGAAGTGGCGCACGTTCCAGTAGTCGCGTGAGTCGTCCCGATCTTTGGGGTCGCTGTTCTTGAGCCGCACCTGGCCCACGTGCTGGTGCTTGATCTCGATGTCGTCGAAGGTGACCAGCGTGGTGGCGGTGCGGCCAGGCGGGGCGGTGAGCTGGACGCTCTTCTCACCGTGATCCTTGCCGTCGACGATCAGCCGCACGACGTTGTTCACCGTCGTGCTCGTGGCCCGGATGGTGGCCTGCAATCGGACCCGCCCCGGACTGAGGCTGCCCGTGCGCAACTGCTCGATGGGCACGACGGTGTCGTTGGGCAGCCGCAGGGCCAGCCCGGAGATGGCCACGGTGCGCGGCTCGGCCAGGCCCAGGTCCAGATAGACGCAGCGTACCGGCCGGCCGATCTTGCTCTCGACCGCCTGGCGGGTGGCCCGGAGCGTGGTGGCGGCGTAGTCGGCATCCCAGGAGGCTTCGGTTCGATCGGAGAAGATGCAGAGCAAGAGCGGCAGGTCGGCCGGGGCTTGCTCCATGAGCCGCATCCCCAGGTCGACGGAAGCCGTGATCGGACGGTTGGCCTCCCGAATCTCACGGGTCCGAATGAGCTGCAGGGCATCCGCGACGCTGACGAAGCCAGAGCCGCGCTCGGCACTGTCGATCACGGCGACGATGCTCTCGCGCGAGAGCTGGTTCAAGAGCTGCTCGGACATCTCCTTGGCCACGTGCAGCCGCGAGCGGCCTTCATGGACATAGGCCATGCTAACGCTGGAATCGAACACGAAGACGACGGCCATCTTGCTGGCACCGGCCCAGTCGGCGGGCGCCCCGGACAGGATCGGCCGGGCCAGCGCCAGGCAGAGCAGCCCGATCAGCAGCATCCGCATCGCCAGCAGGAGGAAATGGCGCAGCCGCAGCTTCTGGAGGTTGGTCTTGCGCCGCTCCTGGAGGAAGCGGAGGGCGGGGAACTTGAGCGGCTTGGGTTGCCGCCGCATGATCAGGTGGATGACGATCGGCAAGGCGAGCAGGGCCGAGCCAGCGAGAACCAAGGGGGACAGGAAGAGCCCGGACATGGTGCTGCCGATCCGAAGGTGAAACGAACGCGGCCGCGACGCCGCCCGGGCGGCAGCCCACCTCCCCATTATACGTTCCCTGCCGCCGCGCTACCAAGCAACTCCCTAGGCGTGCTGATCGACCTTGGCCTCCTCACGCAGGGCATCTGCCGCGATGGTCTTCAGGCTCAAGATGACCGTGATGCCGATCAGGGCCAGGGTGATGAGGCCGCCCCGCGCGAACCAGGAGAGATCGGTCAGCCAGAGGGTGAGGGAGACCACGCCGACCACCATGGAGATGGCCATGACCTTCACGCGCCGCCGCACGCCCCGGTGCTTCTGCCAGTCCTGCAAGTAAGGGCCGAAGAAGGGTGAGTGCAGGAGCCAGTGGTGCAGCCGGGGTGAGGAACGGGCGAAGCAGAAGAGGGCCAGGAGCAAGAACGGCGTTGTCGGCAGGATGGGCAGAAAGGCGCCGATCACGCCCAACCCAACGAAAAGCAGCCCGCCCAGGATGAAAACGGCCCGCGGCAGACCCGAGCGGAGGCGCGGCGGGGGCGGCGTCACGGCCCGGGCTCCGGTGAATGCGTGGGAATGAAGCCGCCTTCCGCCGTGAAGCGGACGGCCGGCTGGTCCATGGTCGTTCCAAGCAAGTCCAGGAGTTGCCCCAGGGTCACTTCGCGGGCCGCCGGGTCGACTTCCTGCACGGGCCGGGGAACCCTGATCGGCCAAGGGGTTCCACTCGCATCCGGCTCCAAAGTCGCCGCGCGCGGATCGGGCTCGCCCGGACGACGGAAGAAACCCGCCGCATCGCTGAGCGGTTGCCCCGGCACGAGGAACTTCCAGCAGTAGGTCCTTTCCTGCTCATTCTTGGGCTGGATCCCCGCCAACTCGGTGAGCAGGAACTGGACCTTGGAGAAGCGGCCGTCGGCAGCCGTGAGCTTGATCGCCACCAACTGGCCCGGCCGTAGACGGTTCTCGGAGCGGGGGCAGTCGATGAGGAATTGCCCTTCGACCTGGGCGCCGCCCTGGAGAAAAGCGGGGCCCGGCCCCGCCGCGGCGTCGGCCAACCCGGCTTCCGGCAGGTTCACGTCCAGCTCGACCTCGCGGATCGGCGAGCGGCGATGCTCGGCGGTCAGCTCGGCTAGCGGCAGATGGAAACGGGGCATGGCTTAGGGCTTCCGCGGCGCGGCCAGCGTCAGGTCGAGGCTTACGAGTTGCCCCCCCCGCCGCGCCACCACCTTGATCGTCGTGTCTGGCGGCACCCCGGCCAGGGTCTCGTGCACCATCTTGCAGGAATGGACCACGCGCTCATCCCACTCCCCCGGCCCGGGTAGCGGCACGCGGATGAAGAGAATCAAGTCGTCCGGCCGCAGACCCGCCAGCGCGGCCGGTGAGCCTGGATGCACGCTTTCCACGAAGGGCGGCGTCCGATCGAGCACGTCCGGCACCAGCACAATGCCGTGGTAGGCCCCGAAGTTGGGACGGGCACTGGGCTCCGGCGTGGCGACGCGGCGGTACTCGCCCCGCATCGCCGCCAGGGCGAAGCTCTTCACCACCGGCAGGGGGATGGCATAGTTGACCCATGTGGCGGTCAGGGTGTTGCGGAGTTCCTTGCCGACCAGGCCGATCGGCTCGCCCCCCCGCGTGGTCACCAGCCCCCCGCTCGCTCCGGGGTTATTGGTGATCGCATCGAGGAAATAAGCCTGGCCCTGATAGGCGGCCTGAAAGACACCCTTGCGACCGGCAAAGGGGCCGATCGCCGCCACCAGCCCACGCTGGACGGAGACAGGCTCATCGCGTGTCGCCACTTCGAAGGCATTGGTGAACGCCAGGATCCAGGTGCCCACTTCCACGGCAGGCATCGGCGCGGCGAGGTCCACGAACTCCAGCGGCTGGTCCTTGAAACGGTCCCGCTCCGTGATCCGCAGCAACGCCACGTCCAGGGTCGGCTCGGCGGCCACCAGTTCAGCCCGGTGGCGAGTGCCGTCGTACAGATGGACGATGATCTCGCCGACGGTGATGGTCGGCGTGTAGACGGTCAGGATGAAGCCGTCGGCGGAGATGAGCACGCCGGTGCAGTAGGCCTGGATGCCGCGAAAGCCGCCCCCACCGAAGATCTTGACGACCTTGGTGTTGACCCGCCGCACCACCTCGGCAAACGACACGTCGGCCGCGACGGAGCCAGGCCCCGGGCCCATTAGACCCAACACCACGGCACCGGCCATGACCAGCGGACGCAGACGCAGCAGCTTCATGGTCCAGCCTCGCAAGCGGGCGATCCTCTTCTTTCACCCTAGCGGAGCCAAGCCTTCAAGACAATGCAAACGACGACGCCGACTGGCCGGACTGCGTATCGGGAACCGGGGCGGATACAATGTCGGCCTGCTTGCTGATCCCAATGTCGCTGGGAGTCGAGTCTCCATGGAGCGTGTCAAGGTCGCCGTGCTGGGCGGATCGGGTTACACCGCCGGCGAGTTGCTGGAACTTCTGCTCCGCCATCCGGGAGCCGAGATTGCCGCCGTCTCCTCCCGCGAAGAGACGCGCGCCGCCGCACCCCTGGTGAGCGACTTGCACCCACGCCTGCGCGGCCGGCTCGATTTGGCCTGCGAAACGCTCACGGCCGACGACTGTGTCCAGCGTGGCATCCAGTGTGTCTTCGGCTGTCTGCCTCATGGCGCGAGTGCCGCCGCCATCGGGCCGCTCCTCGACCGCCTGATCCGGGTCATCGACCTGAGTGCCGACTACCGCCTCAGCGATCCCTCCATCTATGCCGAGTGGTATGGCCATCCGCATGGCGATCTGGGCCATCTCCCGTGGGCCGTCTACGGCTTGCCCGAACTCTTCAAGGACAAGCTGCCGGCGGCCCGCCTGGTCGCCAATCCGGGTTGCTATCCTCAGTCCGCCATACTCGGGCTCGCGCCGCTGCTCCACGAGCGGCTCATCGACCTGGCCAGCATCATAATCGACAGCAAGAGCGGCGTATCGGGAGCCGGCCGCAACCCCAGCCCCACGACCCACTTCCCCGAGTGCAATGAAAGCGTGGCTGCCTACAACGTCGGACGCCATCGCCACACGCCGGAGATCGAACAGCTACTCACCCACGTCGCCGGTCAGCCCGTGCAGGCGCTCTTCACGCCCCACCTGATCCCCATGGACCGGGGCCTCTTCTCGACGCTCTATGCTCAGCCGACCCGCCCGGTGACCGAGGGAGACCTGCTGCTTCTTTATCGCCGCTTCTATGCCGATGCACCCTTCGTCCGCATCGGCACCCGCCTGCCGAGCACGAAGGACACGCTGCGGACCAACTACTGCGACCTGGTGCCGCGCGTGGTCCGGGACCGGATCGTTGTGCTCAGTTGCCTGGACAATCTACGCCGCGGGGCCAGCGGCGTGGCCGTGCAGAACTTCAACCTCATGTTCGGCTTCCCGGAGACGACGGCCCTCGACTGAGGCGACCGCACGTTGGCGTGGGCCGCGTTAGCGTAGCCCCACGGTCCGGCGGACCAGTTCGAGGGTTGCCTGGGCTTCTTTCCGGGCACGGGCGGCACCCTCGGCCAGGACGCGCTCGACGGCCGACAGGTCCGCAGCCAACTCCTTCCGCCGGGCACGGGCCGGGGCGAAGCGGGTGTCGATCTTCTCCAGGAGCAGCGTTTTCGCCGTCCCATAGCCGAAGTTGCCCGCCCGGTAGCGCGCGGCCAGCTCTTCCTGCTCGGCCGGCGTGGCCATGAGCTGATAGAGCTTGAACACGTTGCAGTTCTCGGGGTCCTTGGGGGCTTCGAGCGGCGTGCTGTCCGTGACGATGCTCATGACCGTCTTCTTCAGCGGCTTGCCCTCGGCGAAGATGTCGATCGTATTGCCATACGACTTGCTCATCTTCTTGCCGTCGATGCCCGGGACGACGGCGGCCCGATCGAGGCGGTATTCCGGCAGGGGGAAAATCGTGACGCCGTACTGGGCGTGCAGACTGCCAGCCATGTCCCGCGTCATTTCGATGTGCTGGACCTGGTCCTGACCCACGGGCACCAGATGCGAGCGGTAGATCAGGATGTCAGCCGCCATGAGGACGGGGTAGGTGAAAAGGCCCACGCTGGGCACCAGTCCCCGGGCCAGCTTATCCTTGTAGGAATGGCCCTTTTCCAAGAGCCCCATGCCCGTGACACATGCCAGGATCCAGGCCAATTCGGTCACTTCGGGCACGTCCGATTGGCGGAAGAAGGTGGCCCGCCGCGGGTCGAGGCCGAGCGCGAGGTAATCCAGGGCCACGTCCAGGACATTGGCCCGCACCTGGGCCGGATCGCGGAGCGACGTCAGGGCGTGATAGTCGGCGATGAAGTAGAAGCAATCTCCCTCGTCCTGCAGGGCGATGTGCTGCTGAATGGCACCGAAGTAGTTACCCAGATGCAGCTTGCCAGAGGGCTGCACGCCGCTCAGGATGCGGCGGCGGGTGGGCTCCGGCGCGGAACCGGGGGGCGATGGGGCGGGGGACGGCTCTGCGGGTTTGGACACGATCGGCATCTCGGTTAAGAGTCGGCCCGGCTTAGCAGTCAGAGTAGCGGCCGGACTGGGGCCCGCCAGGCTTGGGCTCCAGGTCCGATTTCATATCTTCTTAAGGACTGAGCGCTACCATGGTACGGCGTGGCGCCAGGAGACGCTCGCCCACCGATTTCCAAGGAGGCAGAAGCTCATGACCCGCATGCTGTGCACACTGGCCCTGGTGACGCTGATGTCCGCTCCCGCCGCCGAGGCGACCGAAGCCAAGTTCAGCCTCACGGGCAACAACACCAAGGTCACCTTCGTGGGGACCAAGCCCAACGGCAAGCACGATGGCGGCTTCCGCAACCTCACGGGCATGGCCACCGTGGACGGTAGCGACGTCACCTCCCTCAAGCTCAGCGTCGAGATCGACGTCAACTCGATCTACTCCGACAACAACCAGCTCACCCAGCATCTCAAGTCAGGCGACTTCTTCGACGTCCGCAAGCACCCCAAGGCCCGCTTCGCCTCCACGCGGATCGAGAAGTCCGGCGAGGGCTGGAACATCACTGGCGACTTGACCATGCTCGGCAAGAGCCGGGCGGTCACCTTCCCCGCCACCATCGAAGCCTCCAGCTTTGGGCTGAAGCTCAAGACCGAGTTCACCATCAATCGGACCCAGTGGGGCATGACTTACGGCAAGGGTCGGGTCGACGAAGACGTCAAGCTCGCCGTCGAGGTCACCGTCGCCAAGTAATTCCTGAACTGAATAGGGGGCGGCGCCGGGCCTCGGCGTCGCCCCTTTGGCTTTCAACCGTTTCCCATCTGGAAGCCTACCCATGCCCCTGCCGCCGTGGGATGAAGTGTGGTTGGCGGTACGAACCGTAATCGGCCCCAGCCTCGGAGCGGCGGCCGGGGTTTACCTGTTGGTCCGGCTCCTCCTTGGAATGCGCCGCGCTCCGCTCGCCGCGGCTCTGGCTGTCGGGGCCGGGGGACTGGCCGGCACCTGGGCAGGTGAGGCGATGCCGCTTCGGCTCGATCCCGAACAGCCGCTCATGGCTTCCGCCTGGCTCACAGCCGCGGGGCAGTCGCTGGGGGTCTGGCGTCCGGCCGTCGACCCCGCACCACCGCTTCCGCCCCCACGCTATTGGCTCCCCTGGCTAGCCCTGGCCGCGGTGGTCGTCGAGACCTTGGTCCGCTGGCCCCGCTGGCCCTGGTTCGGCGCGTGGGGTCTGCGGGGACTGGTCGTCGCGGCTGCCGCTGTCTTGCTCACGCCGGCCGAGCAGCGCGCCGAAGAGCCCTGGCTGCTGCCCGCCGTCGGAGGCGTAATGCTCCTGGCCTGGGCCATTGGCCGCCAGACGGCCCGGTCCTGGCCCAAGGGTTGGCCCGCCCTGCTGGCCGCCTGCATGGCCGCTCTCGGGGCCGGGGTCATGCTTCATGCCCATTCAGCCCGCCTCACTGACCTCTTGCTCGTGGGCTTCGGCACCCTGGCGGGCATTGGACTGAGCGCTCGCTTCCTGCCCGGCGACCAGGGGCCCGCCTTGGCCGCGGCCGCACTTTGGCTCCCCGGCCTTGCTCTCACGGCCCATCACGAGACCTTCAGCGATGTCCCAACTTGGGGGTTGGCCCTGGTCGGCCTCGCTCCGCTGGGACTGGCCGCACTCTTACCTGCCGGATTCCTCCAGCGCTGGGGACGGGTCGTGTTCGGACTGGCTTGCCTGGCAGCACTCGCGCCTGTCGGGGCGGCTCTGTTCCTGGCCGTCCGCGCTGTCACACTCGAATTCTGATCTGAATCGGCCTGATCCCTTCCATCGCTAGAGCGACAGGTTGGGCGGCTCCTTGATGAACTCGGCATAGGCGGCCCGGGCAGCGTCCTCGTCTCCGTCCCGAGGCAGCACCAGCCCGCGCAGGCGGCCCCGCAGAATGACCCCCTTCTCGAGATCATGGCCAAAGAGCCGATAACGGAAGCCACCCTTGCCGTCCGTCTCGATACCGATGCCGTCGTGCGGATGGACCATCTCGACGTAGCTGCCCTCGACGTCGTGGGGCTGAAGGAAGAGCATGGGCAGGGCGTCGGTTTCGAGCAGGAAGATCTCACCGGGCAAGAGGGCTGTGAAGGACTGGACCGAAAGGCCCGACCACTGGCCGGGGGTGAGCGTGGAGACCTGCAGATCGAGCACGCCCGGCTCCAGGACGCGCCAGCGGGCGTGGCATTCGACGTTGCGCCGGGGCGTGGGCTTAAACTGGGCCCAAAGAATATCCTGGCGGCAGACGACTTCAGGCGGGGCGTC
>CALLZJ010000289.1 GCA_937858435.1 uncultured bacterium | reverse complement strand
ACGCCCATACCAAACGGCACGCCAGTAACCGTGAAGGGGGCCGAGCAGATTCAGCACATCTGGCTGGACGGGAAGGTCGTGAAGGTGGTGGACCAATCGGTGGTGGCTGATCTGTCCGGCCAGCGGTTCCAGCAGAGCCGAGCCTACTGGACAGTGCTCGCGGTGCTCGGCCTCTTCGTGCTCGTACTCGGCACCGTGTACCTGTACGTCCGTCGCCGGGGCCCGTCGGCGGTGGCCTGATGACGCAATTTCTTGGAATCGCAACATGTCGGCAAAGTTGCTGATTATGGGCATGCTCTGCTATCAGAGTTCCCTTTACGGGGGCACAACGAACGCGCCCATCGTTGGAGGCGGTCCTTACTGCGGTGTCTACTGCGTTCAGGCGGCGCTCGCCGCCCTGGGTACGCCCGCCGACATGGCAGCACTCATGGATGCCCGCTATGTCACTTCGTTCAATGGCAGCAGCGCCATTGACCTCATTCGTGCCGTTCGGGATCAGGGTGCCGACGCGCAGATGTTCACGGGCCTGTCCCTGTCGACTTTGCGGCTTGCCAACCAGCCGATCATCCTGCACGTTCGCAAAGCAGGGTTTGGCAATCCCTTTTCCCACTGGGTCCTGTTCTTGGGCATGGAAGGGGACCAGGCCCGCATTCTCGACCCGCCCCACGAGCTTGAACAGTGGGACTTGGGCGACGTCGCCGCGGTTTGGAACGGGGTGGGAGTCGTCGTGAGCAAGGAACCGATCGATCGCTGGCCCATGCTGGCGCTCGACGTCGTGGTCAACGTGTTGTTGGCGGGAGCTGCCCTATTGCTTGTGCTTCTGAGCCGGCATTGGCTCCTGGGCGGGGGCCATTCTACCCGGTTGCCAGCCATCGGGGGCACAGCCGTGTTGCTTCTGAGCAGTGCGGGGCTCCTGGCCCTCGTCTGGCACTTCTGTCTGCCCGAGGGCTTCGCCCGCAGTCCGACGGCGTTGCGGCTCGTGCGTGCCCAACACTTTCAGCGATCTTTCCCCGAAGTCGACGTGGAGTTGATCAAGCGGATCGCTCGGCAAGAGGAGCCAGACACGGTTCTCGTCGACGCACGGTTTCCGGGTGCATTCGCCATGGGCCATATCCCGGGAGCCATCAACATTCCCGTGACCTCACACGTGCAAGGGCTCAAGCGTCCTGGATTTCTGAACCCCGCAGCGCGGTACGTGGTCTATTGCCAGTCGGCAGGGTGCGAATGGTCCGACCTCATTGCGAACAAGTTGAGCATGGTGGGCGTGCGACAGATAGAGATCTACCGGCAAGGCTACCGGGAATGGGAAGTGGTGGGGTGGTCGCCATGAGCCATCGAAAAGCTCTCGAACCCTGGGTCTGGGATCGAGGGCCACGCCTGGCCTTGGGGTTGCTCTTGCTGGTGAGCGCCTACTCCCATCTCAAGAACTCTTACTTCTTCCTGGGCTCCATCTACGACTACCGGCTCGTGAGCGAAACGGTCGGCATCGCACTCGCTGGCTACTTGCCCATTCTGCAGGTCGTTATTGGCGTCTGCGTCCTGGTCGGGGTGCTGGTGCCTGCCGCGGCCGTGTTGGCCGGACTCCTCTTCGCGCTCTTCGTGACGGCGCAGAGCCTGGCCCTTTTGGCCCATCGAGAGATTTCTTGTGGCTGCTTCGGCGTGGACTCCTCGGGCTTGCTCGGCCCGCAATCACTGTTGCTCGCCTTGACCGGCTTCATCCTCGCGCTGCTGGCGCTGCTCCGCGCCCACAGCGAAAAGACCTGAGGAGCTGGTCGCTGGGAGAATCTCCATGCGTCGACGAGCAATGACCCTTACCGAACTGCTGGTGGTGATTGCCATCAGGGGCCAAACGGTGGTCGCCGCTCCTGTCCAGACCGATGTGGGCACGGGGCCGCCGGGACCGGCCCAGCCGTTCATCATCACGCTGTACAATC
>CALLZJ010000288.1 GCA_937858435.1 uncultured bacterium | reverse complement strand
CGGATTTCACAAGCAGTTGAGCGGCAAGAACGGCGGCGGCGACCCCTGGCACACCGACGGCCGCCTGGCCGTGGGCGTCATCGGGGCCAAACCGTCCCCGTAGTTCGCCGCCTGGCGTGCTCCAGAAAACGCGCGAGTCGGACGCCGTAAGGCGTCGGAAACAGCGTGTACTCTGAACCCGGCCCCTTACGGAGTTCGGCTCGCCTTCGGCTGGAAGTGACGTCAGGGGCGAGGTGGGGCCGGCGGCGGCGGGTTCGCCTTGGGCGGCACTGCTGGCTCCACTTCGATCCGATCGCCTACCGAGTCGAACGTCGTACGCGAACTGCGGCCGCTCGGCGCTTCCAGTTGACTCGAGTCGACGGCCTCACCGTCGGCGACGCCGACCAGCGCCCGCAGGATACGCTTGTATTTGGCGGCGTCCGGCAGCGACCGCCGAAAGACCCGGACCGAGCCGTCGGCAAAGGCGGCAACGAAGTGTGGGTCATCGGCCAGCGCGCCCAGGGCTGGCCCCGGCTTGGCGAGATCGTCGATGTCGGCGTCGATGACGATGTCATCGGGTTTGGTCCAAATGACGGGGTGGGTGGCTTCGACCACGCAGAGGGTGTTTGAAGCGCCGTCCAAGTTGACAATCTGGTTCAGCGTCAAACGCTGGCGGCCGCCAGACCGGAAGATCGGAGCGAATTGGCCTTGGTACTGAGGAGCACCGACAAAGACCTGAATGTGGGTCTGGCCCACGGGGGTGCTCGTCCCGGGGACTTGATAGAACTTGGGCATCTCGGCGATGAGCGGCTTGTTGTTCGGACTGTCCCACGGCTCATCGATCTTGAACTTCTGGTAGAGGGCATTCTGCTCCATGTACGGCAACAGGGCGACGCGCCAACTCAGCAGCGGCTTGCCTTGCGGGTCGCAGTAGTTGCTGGGCATGCGCGAATAGTCATTGTGGAACATGTGCATGGCGACAACAATGTGACGCAGATTGCTGCCCCGCATCATGGTCTCGGCGGCACCGCGGACCCGCAGGACCGCTTCGAGCAGGGCTCGCTTGAGCACTTCCTCGGGCACTTCGATTTCGAGGACAAGGGCAACCTCATTGCCGTTCTGGGTGATCCGCGTATGGTCGAGGGCGGCTGCCACTCCCGCGGTGAGCTTGCTGACGTTGGGCATCGCGGCCCGCGCATCCATGGGTGGAACCAGAAAGGCCTCGACCAGACCCTGGAGAACGAAGACACTGCCATGGGCGAGGCGCAGCGCACGGGTGGCCTGGCGCTGGTCCGTGAAACGCATCTGGGCAGCCAACCGGATCCGCGGCGACTCATCCAGAGTCACATATCCCGATTCGAAGCCGAGGAACACCTGGGCCATTTGGTGCCACAGGGTGTCTTCGACATTGTTCCTGGGGTTGCGTTCGAGGGCCTGAGCGACGATCTTCTTCACATCGGGAGTCGATGCCAGGCTGACAACGACGTGATGCTTGTCCAGCAGGGCCAGGGCCGCGGCGTGTCGGCTGCGGGTCTCATTTCTCGGCGGTTCGTTATCCATGACCTCTAAGCGTGACTTGCTGCCGCGGGCAAAGCTGCGGTCGTCGAAGAAGCGCAGGGCATCCATGGGGTCGTCGTCCGCGTCCGCGCGAGCATAGAGTCCCGCCTGGGCCTGCTCGGTGGCATGGGGTAGCGTGGCCAGCACGTCCTTGCGCGCGAACGGCTTTTTGGTCCGCACGTGCAGGTACGGGGCGAGCATCCGGGGCGGGCCGACAAACGTGAAGGCCAGGGTGATAGACTCAACGTCGCGGATATCGACGCCCAGCACTCCGCGCGGTATCTCGAGGAGCTTATTGACTTCCTCCGCCTTGAGTTGTTGTTGGACGAAAGCCCACGCCCCGCTGCTGAAGGACTGCTCCACTCGGATATGGACGAAGAGCAGAGTGTCACTCGGCAAGCGCACGCCCTCGGCCGGGTCAGGGGCGACGGAAGCGGATTCGCTCGTGGAAGTCAGGCTCGCGAGGGCCAACACGGCGGCCAGTACCAGGGGCGGTCGAAGCCATAGGCGCGGCGTTAGCATGGAAGTCTCCTCGATGCGGGGCCGAGGGTAAACGCAGCCTGATTGTCTTGCCCGGATGAAGCAAACGCAAAGGAAAACTGCTCGCATAGCGGTCTTCGTGAGCGTGGCGGCTGCTTAACGATTGCGGAGCCATCCGCGGCGCGGTAGAGTTGGCAAAGCAGCGGGCTGTTGGGACTGCTAGTTCAGCCGCTGAGGGCTTCGAATTGGATGAGTTGCCGGAACGTGAGATCAGTCGGGAACTTGGCCCTTCTGAGCAGTTGTTATGGGCCGGCTTTCCCCGTCAGGGCGTCGTGCTGCGGGCGCCGGATGTTCTTTTGGTCCCTTTCAGTATTTTTATTGGTGGGTTTGTCACCTTTTGGTTCGCTAGAGTCATCGAAATGGGAGCGCCGCTCCTGTTTATGGCATTTGGCGTGCTATTCGTGCTGTTTTCGTTGTACCTCATAGTCGGTCGGTTTTGGGTGGAAGCCCGAAAGCGGGCGGCCACTGCCTACGGCGTAACGTCCGAGCGGGTGATCATCGTTTCGGGGGTATTCTCCCGGAACGTCAAGTCGCTCAGCATCGGCACTCTGACCGAGGTGGCGCTCTCCGAGAACGCGGACGGCGGAGGTACTATCACATTCGGGCCCGTGCCGCTCATGCATTGGCTTTTCGCCGGGACCGGGTGGCCAATGAATAGGTGGCCGTGGTTCAGCGCACAAGACGTCCTTCGATTCGACCTTCCGACCGGCGCTCGCGGCGTGTATGAGATCATCCGTGGGGCGGTTCGGGCGGCCCAGACGCTGGCCGGAACTTGGCAGCCCTCGGCGTGGGCATGCTGACTCAGCAAGGCCCGGCTTACTTTCGGGGTGGAGGGCCGTTGATCGCATGCCGCGAAGGTCCGAGGCTTGGTTGTGGCCAAGTGGCTTCGTTGGCTTGCTGGCCCTCAATGGAGAACATAGCCAATGAAGTTTCAAGTGTGGGAACGTGGGCAAGTTGATCCAAGGAAGATTCCAGACGATGTTCTTCACATGCGGCTGGCAGAGGCCATCGCGTGGACGCATCACCTGCTCCAGCGTCCAGGCTTCGCGCCATCGATGCGAACGGCTGACCTGCAATGGCGAATCCTGCATTGTGGTCGTGACGACGTGGTCTGCGAGATCGGCGCAGCCCGGCAATTCGAGCTTAGACGAATTCATGGGGAACGGAGGCACAGTTGCCCAGATCTGCTCGGTGGTCGGTTGCTGGTGTACTTCCCAGATGACGACTTATGCGACGGCGCGGCGGAGCAGGAGACCGAGGGGTTCTCGACGTTTTCAACGTCCCCCCTTGGGATACGTGGGGTGGATACTTCGAGGATGCGCCCAGTTCCCGCGGTGACCTGGCCTATCTACTTGCATACGTCCCGTCTGCGCTGGTAGAACTCGTTGAGAATGGGATAAACTTCAACCCTGAACAGTGCATCCGCTGGCTAACGAACACTGAGGTTGGAGTGCGAAGTCGAATGCAAGCCTAGGGCCTGAGGCCAGGGCCCAACCCGGGCGGCGGAAGCTGCGCCCCTTGCCCTGGGCTTAGGGCTATCAGGCCTTCGGCTTGGCGCATGTCGGGCTCTACGATACCGCGGTAGTAAGAGAATGAAGTGCATGAGCGCCCCGTGCCGGGCTTGGGCGCGTCCTTTGTGGCTTCTGCCGACCACATCATCCAACCGGCGGAGAACGAAGATGGACCCAGCGATTCAGAAGTATAACGACGAGCAGGAGCCTGGCGACCGGGACGTATGTCAACTCCTGGCAACGATGATTGGTCGTGGACTGCCCGAGGCCGAGGGCAAGGTCTGGCACCGCCACCCGGTCTGGTTCCTGGAGGGCAATCCCATCGTGGGCTACAGCAAGCAGAAGCCTGGCATCCGCCTCATGTTCTGGAGCGGGGCGGACTTTGGGGAGCCAGGGCTCGGCGTAGTCGGCAAGAAGTTCAAGGATGCCTCCATCTTCTATAAGGATGTCTCCGAGATCAACCAGGCGGACCTGCGGCGGTGGCTGAAGAAAGCCAAGGAGATTCAGTGGGACTACAAGAACATCGTTCGGAGAAAGGGCAAGCTGGTGCGGCTCAAGTAGGCGGGCGTGGCTTGTGGAGGCTAAGTGATGGGGCATGTCGTCCTCCTGGGCGACTCGATCTTCGATAATGGCTGCTATGTCGCCGATGGGCCGCCGGTCGCGGACCAGGTCAGGCAAGCTCTGCCGCCGGGCTGGCGTGCCTCGCTGCTGGCTGTTGATGGACACATCACTGCGGATGTCCGCGCTCAGCTCGCGCAGCTCCCCGCAGACGCCACCCACCTGGTCGTAAGTGTTGGCGGCAATGACGCACTCGGCGCGAGCAGTCTGCTCGCCGAGCCGGCCTGCTCCGTCGGGGATGCCCTGGAATCGCTACACGAAGTACGGCAACGGTTCGAGGCGGCATACGAATCTATGTTGCAGGCGCTTGCCCGGCTGCCGCAGCCCTTGGCAGTTTGCACGATCTACGATTCGGTTCCGGGCCTTGGACCTGCCGAACTCACCGCGCTGGCGGGGTTCAATGAAGTGATCCTGCGGCAGGCGTTCCGGTCCGGCCTGCCGGTCCTTGACCTCCGGCTCGTTTGTGATCAGGAGGCGGACTACTCGCCAATCTCCCGAATCGAGCCGTCGGCGGCAGGCGGGGCGAAGATCGCACGGGTCATCGTCGACGTTGTCACCCAACATGACTTCCGCCGGGGCCGGAGTGCGATCTACTTCTGACGCCGTTCGCCGAGGGTGCGCGTGGGGTGCGCTTCGTACAATGAGGGTCGGTGATAAAGCCAAGGCCTGGGCGTGATCTCATGGTGCGAACGCAGTTGACCCAGTTTCTTGGCTTCGCTGCCGTTGCGCTGGTCTGTGCGGTGGCCCTCTCACTTCTGCCGGTCTCCTACCCCCATCCGTCGCAAGAAGAGTCCCTGAAGCTCGTCAGCCTGGCGCCCGTGCTCGCCCTCGGCGCCGTGGGAGTGTGGCTGTTTGCGCTGGTGCGTCGGCAGGTGCCCGCGCCGGATGTGCCTGCGCTCCGTCGGTTCGGGTTGCCGGTTCTCTGGGGCGCTGGGTTTGGACTTGTGGCGGTTGCCCTGGACTATGCGGTCGGTTTGTCCGCGAGTCTGGCGGCGGTCCTGGGCGTTAAGGATATTCATCTGGCCGCGCCTTACTCCTTGTTGGCCTATACGGCTGGGGGTGTGGCCGTCGAGTCGATCTTCCGCTTCCTGCCGATCGGCGTGCTGTCCTTCATCATCGTCAAGTTGTTCACCCGCGGCCACTGGCCGACCCGTGTCTTCGCGGCAGTGGCGGCCGTCTCTTGCGTCATCGAGCCCGTGACCCAGGTGGGGATTCTGAGTACCCAGCCGCAAGCGATGGTCGCGACGGCCATACTGGTGTTTGCGTATGGCCTCGTGGCAAGCTGGCAGCTTTGGCACCACGGGGTCGCGGCCACGCTCACGATGCGGCTCGCCTTCTATGCCGTGTGGCACGTTGTGCTTGGCCCGCTTGTGGCAACTCCTGCCTAGCGGTGGTCTGACTGGCAGAACGCAGGGATTTCCCCGGCCCCGGAAGGGAGCGACCATGCCAAGCCGATTAGGCGCCCCGGGGCTGGAGTTTCACCCGTTGACAAGTGCGCGGTGGGCCGACTTTGAGGCTCTGTTTGGCGAACGGGGGGCCTGCGGAGGCTGTTGGTGTATGTGGTGGCGGCTCTCCCGCGCGGAGTTCAATCGTCACAAAGGAGAAGCGAACAAGCAGAGCATGAAGGAGCTAGTGGCGTCCGGCGCGACGGTGGGCATCTTGGCCTACGCCGAGGGGGAACCCATCGGCTGGTGCGGCGTCGCCCCACGCGAGAGCTACCCCGTGCTGGAGCGGTCCCGCGTCCTCAAGCGAATTGACGACGAACCGGTCTGGTCCGTGACCTGCCTGTTCGTCAAAAAGGACTGGCGAAAGCGCAGGGTCAGCGTGCGACTCTTGCGGGCGGCGATCGATTATGTTCGCGCGTGTGGCGGATCAGTGGTTGAAGGCTATCCCGTGGAGCCCAAGGCGGTCCAGATGCCCGACGTCTTTGCCTGGACCGGGCTGGTCTCAGCGTTCAAGCGTGCCGGGTTCGTTGAAATGGCGCGTGGGTCGCCCACCAGACCCATGATGCGATTTCAGATCAAGAAGGCAGCAGCCAAGGGACCATCGAAGCCGGCCCGCCGCCCCCGCCATCGGCGTGAAGCCTAGATCATGCGGCAGAGCGGACCCGCACCGAGCACCGGTAGCGAGAGCCCAATCTCCCACGCCGAACGACGAATAGCCTCCCGCTGGCCAGGGCGACCTGAATTGCAACGCCCAGTTCAAAGGAACACGCGGGCCATCAAGGAGCTGCCAAGATGAAGGGATTGTCGATTCTGATTGCCATGTGGTGTCTCTTGCTTGGAACCGTTGGCGCGGACGACGCCGTCTTCACATCTAACGGGGTCAAGATCCGGTACGTGACGGCCGGCCAGGGTGAGGCCGTTGTTCTGATCCATGGCTGGATGGCAGACTCCAGCATGTGGGGCCGGGACGCTGCGGGCGCGACCAGGCTGAATGCCAGTCTCGCTGCTGGATTCCAGTTGATCGCCCTCGACTGCCGGGGGCACGGCCAGAGCGACAAGCCGCACAACGTCGAAAGCTACGATGCCGAAGTGGCCGCCGACGTGGTCCGGCTGCTCGATCACTTGAAGATCGAGAAGGCCCATCTAGTCGGCTACTCGAGCGGGTCGTTCATCGTGGGTAAGTTCATGGCCACCCACCCGCAGCGCGTCCTGAGTGCCGTGTTTGCCGGCCAGGCGCCGATTCTCGGGGCGGCAAGGGAAGAGGACTTCTCCGAGGTCGAGCAGTTCGCTCGGCTCGTGGACGAGGGGCAGGACCTGGGAGAATATCTCCGGGCAGTGTCTCCCCAGAAGTTGACCGCCGAGCAAGCGAAAGTGCTGGCCCGCATCCACTTCGCGGGCAAGGACGTAAAGGCACTAGCAGCGGCAGGCCGGGGTTTCAAGAAGCTGGCGGTGACCGAGCAGGAACTGAACCAGTGTCGGGCCCCCATCATGTTCATCCACGGCGGGAATGAGTCCGCTTACATCAAGAAGCGCGTGGCGGCCGCCCGCGAGGCCCTGGGCCGCGGCGAGGTCAAGGAGATCGCGGGGGGCGACCACATCACCACCCTCGCGAAGCCCGCGTTTGGGGCCGCCCTGATCGAGTTTCTGCGCTCCACGAGTCCAAAGTAGGAGACCGTGGCAGCGTCGAAGTCAAGAGACCCACGCCGAGCGCCGGTACTGACTTTGATTGAATCCACATCTGAGGTCGGAGGAGCCCATGCTGTTTATGGTGATTGAGCGGTTCAAGGATCGGAACCCGGTGCCGATTTATCAGCGCGTTCGCGAACAGGGCCGGTCGCTGCCGGAGGGGTTGCGGTACGTCGATAGTTGGGTCGAAGTGAATTTCCAGCGCTGCTTCCAACTCATGGAATGCGACGATGCCAACCAGTTGATGGAGTGGATTCTGCATTGGCGTGACCTCGTCGAGTTCGAGGTCGTGCCCGTCAGTCCCTCGAAGTCAGTCCGGGACTTGGTCGATGTCCAATAGCGCGAGATACTCGGCTGGCCATTGTGAAGTTCATTCGCCCCTTGCAGTGCATCCATGAAAGAGGTAGCCTAAGGCAGCTAAGTGGTGCCCGCCGGGGGGCGGCCTGGGCGGATACGAGTTTAAGTGGAGAGCAGAAAAGAAGACCGCAGGGCTTTGGGTCTGGTTGTCAGTCTTGACCGTAGTGGCCGCCCATAGTTCATCCGCCGGAGCCCAAGATCGGGTGGTGGGAGCATTCTGGGAGATTACCTATCAAGGCCGATCTCCAGAGGTGCATAAGTTCCGGGCCACGGGGGATGGCTAGGTCTGGAATTAGCCGCCCCGCGGGCTACCGCGCGTGGTCGGAAGTTGGACCATGCTTGAAGAAGACACGAAGGTAAAGCTGAATATCACGGGCACGCAAGGCCCCAATGCGAAGTACCGCGGAGAATACGAACTGGTCTTGATCAAGAAGGACCCGCCCATGTGGCAAGGACGGTTCACCAACGACGAGGGCAAGAACATGCCCATCAAGGTCCGCTTGCTTCGGGATTGAGGTGGCTCGGCCGCGGCTGCGCTGATGGGCCACGGCTCGATTTGGATGCGGTGCGAAAGACGCCATGAAGAGTGGAATGCAGCGCCGTGCTGAACTGGACGCCAGGAGGAAGGCGCTGAGGTCCGAAGCGGCTCTTTGTCGAACCAAGGCCGCACGGGCCGAGCAAGAACGACTGAGAGTGCTTGGCAAGCCGGTCAATCGGGCTCTGCTTACGTCGCACAACATTTACCCGCAAGCCCATCCGAGCGACAGTGCAACGCTGCGAGACGCCGGCACGGCTCCAATTTTGAGATTTTCTTGCAGACCACTCAATGGGGCTGTAGGCTGCGTATCGCATGATCGGCTAGGCGCGTGCTGTCCGCTAAGTGGATGACGCGGGGCGGTCCTGGCCGAGAACTACTACTGGTGCAAAGGATGATGGGAATGCCTTACATGATCGCCGCGGTGTACGTCGCCGGTATCGCGGTTTTCGCCACCCTGTTGTGGAACTCGCGCGCCCGAGTGGCGGGGCTGGCCGGGTTTGGCTTGGCCCTGTTGCCGTCGGCCTTTTACGCCTTTCGAGCCAGCACCGAAGTGTTGGGTTCTGAGTGGATGCTAGCCTTTCAGTTTGCGGGATTGCTCAACGTCGTCAGCTTCGCCTTGCTCTTGGGTGCGGTCTACGCCCTGCGTGATCGTCCAGCACCGAGCCCCTTGGAGTCCCGGCTGGTCCGCCTCGCGGCCATTGTGGTGTTGATTGTTATGGCATTCGGCGCGATCACCCGTCAACACTTCTTCTCGGCTGCAGGTGGTGCCAACAACATTGCTTATGTCGTCATCGGGCTGCTGGCTATTGTCGGCATGCTGGCTCGCTGGGGAGCGACGCCGCCGGGACTTGCCGTGGCGGTGGGGTTTGGCTTCATGGCCGCGGCTGCCCTCCTGCGACTTGCGGGATCATTCATGGACCGTGAATCCATCGTCCCCAAGGATGTGTTCACCGCGTTCAACGTTTTGGGGCCGGCTGCCGTGGTGATCGGCTTCGCTCTGGCCGCCGGACGGCCGGAGGTCGAGCGGGCGCCTTACCCGGGCACTGAAAAGCTCGGAATGAACTTCTCACGTTGGGTCGGGCTGGTGCTCGTCTTCGTCGGTTGCGCTCTGTTTGTTTTCTTGGCCCACCTGATCACGGAAGAGCGCATCCTCCAGGGGCTGAAGGGCCGAGCGGCCGTGGTCGGCGCGCTCCTGCCGGCCCTGGGACTCCTTCTGGCCCTGATCGGCGTCAGCCGCCTCACGACCGGCCGGCGCGTGTGGGCGTTCTGAGAAGGCGAATTGAAGCGCTGCGAATGCTGACCCACTGGGTCATTCTGTTCCACGGTGCCGACGAATGGCCAGGGACAAGCTCCATGCATTGCAACGCCCCGTCCGACTGGCTTGAATAGTAGCTAGCAGTTCTGGATTACTAGTTTCAGCAACTCGCGCGGCGAGAAAACGCCACCGACCACGGTGGCGCGCCGCACAAATCCTCATGATTCTCGCCGAGCCGTTGTCCGCGCCGGGCATCGGAGCGCGGTTGATCCCATGAGTAGCTGGCCCAAGGCCAGCCCCAGGCAAACTTAGAGAACGGCAGGCTCGTATCCGCGGCAAGCACACCTCGCGCCATCGGGCTGCGCGCCTGGGCTGCCTTCTTGCCGAAGCCGCATGTCGCGAAAGGAGAAAGTCCATGTCCATGAATCCGATTTCTCGTCCGCGAAGTACCACCCAGCGAGTTCAGCTTCGACGCGCCTGGTCGATCACGCTCGCAATGCTGGCTGCCATGTTCCTTGGCTCCCCGAACGGCAGCCATGCCGGCGACAGCGTCCCTGACCTGCGTGGCCAATACGAGGGCTACCTGTTCGGCCCGGGTGCCAATGGGCTTCGGCCAGTCAGTTCCAGCTTCCTCGTGCAAGACACACTGAGGCGCTTCTCGGGACAGGTCAGCGCGGGCGGCCACTCCGGAGGCGTGAACTTCAGCATTGAAGGCACGATCGCGGCCAGCGGCAAATGCACCTGCGTCGGCACGCAGGGCTCGGAGTTCGTCTATCAAGCCCGCTGGCTTACGTTCGGCGGCGGGGCAGGTGCCCTGATCGGCGAGGCGGCATTCGCCCTCGGCGACGGCAGCGTACGCGGTACGCTCTTTCAGCTCCGCCCCTTCAAGGTCGACCCGGACGATGTCCGGCCCGACATCCGCGGCGAATACGCCGGCGCATTTGAGGGCTTCAGCGGCGGGGTCAGGGGCGATCTGGCCCTCGGTATCACCGACGGCACGAGCAACACGCTCACGCTCACGGTGGAGTTTCGAGCTGGCCCCTCGACCGTGGAATTCGCGGCCGTGGGCGACGTCGATCGCGACGGAAACGTGGCGGCCGTGGGCGTCTCCGCGGACGGGAACGTCCTCATCCTGAAGGGCATTGTCAGTCCGCGGGACCCGATCT
>CALLZJ010000287.1 GCA_937858435.1 uncultured bacterium | reverse complement strand
TCATCTCCTTGCACGGGGCGACGTTCCAGGCCATGGGCTTTTCGCAGAAGACGTGTTGGCCCGCCTTGAGGCAGGCGACGGCGGCCGGCGCGTGCAGGTGGAGCGGCAGGGCGATGATGACCGCCTGGATGTCCCGCCGTTCGAGCACATCCTCCAGGCGGGAGTAGACGGCGACGTCGCGGGCTGTCGTCTCCTCGCCGTAGATGCGGTTGAGCCCCCGGTGCGTGCCGGCAGTGTCCCCCTCGATGGCCCGGCGGCGGCAGGTCGGCCGCACGTCGCACACGGCCACGATCTTGAGGTAATCCGGGTTATGCTCAGCGATGAGTACCCCCGCCTGGTTGCCCGTCCCGATGACTGCGGTGCGGACCGGGTCGCCCGTCAACTGGCGGTAGCCGAAATAGGCGGCGGCCGTGATCGGCAGCGCGGCTCCGGCAGCCGCCAGCCCCTTCATGAAGTCCCGGCGGGTGAGGCTCTGGCTGCCCACCAACTTCTGATAGTTGGCTGCTCCCAGGGCACGTTGCTCGGCCGTCAAGTGGTTACCCATGACACCCTCTCCGGGAAAGTCCTAGCTCTGAGTGGCGGCGGCCTCGGCGGCCACCAGCGCTTCCCACTTCTGCCGCAGCCGCTGCCCCACCCGATGAAACCAGATGGAGAGCAACGCGTCGATCCCTAGCCAGCGGCCGCTCGCCGTCGTGGCCAGCACCATGAGGGCCAGGGCCTCGATGAGCGTCTTGTTCACGTAGATGTAGGTGCCTTCCGCCATCGGATTGGCGGGCAGCCCGGGCCAGGGGGGCATGGCCACGTAGAAGAGCAGCAGCAGCACCGCCCCTCCGACACTACAAGTGCGCGTGAACAAACCGAGCAGCAGGCCCAGCCCGAAAACGGTCAGACCCCACCGGACGAGGAAGTCGATCTGCTCCAGTTGCGGCGAGGGTGGCGGCTCAGTGGCTGCACCGAGCGTGAAGGACTGCTTCGGCTCCGGGGCGACCACGACCACCTGGCTCCAGGGCAGATGCGCGAAGAGCTGGGCGGCGCCGGCGGCCGGGCCTGCTAGCGCCGTCGAGAGCGGCTGCAAGCGGAAGGAGATATCGAACCCCCGGGCCGCCAGCCAGGCCCGCTTCATGGTGTTGCTCAGCCCCAGGGCTTCCTCGTCGAGTTCACGCAGGAGTTGCCTCTGCATCTGCTGAATCTCAGCGCGGAGCACGTTCTGCCGTGGGCGGTTCACCTCCTTGCCCAGGAGGGATGCGGAATGGCTCAGCTCGGCCAGTTCTCGGCGGCGTTCCTGGTACCGGCCCACGCGCTCGGCGAAAGTGAGCGGAGCCGTGACCGACTCGCCCCCGGCTTGCAGCGTCGTCGGCCGGGTCAGGTGCGGTTGCTGCCGTTTGGCATCGGCGAAGATGCCCCGCAGCCAGCGCCGGGTCGCCTCGGTGCCAGCATGGTCGGCGACGAAGCGTCGGCCATAAACGTCCCAGGCATCTTCGACGCGGGCCGGCATCCCAGGCCGGGCCGTCGGCGACGCCGGGAGTGGCAGCCGCAGCCACTCGGCGGCCCGCAGCTCCGGATCGCCTGCCAACTGCCGGAAAGTGAGCCCCCAGGGGCCCGTCGCATTGGATAGGTAGGCCCGGCTCGACCAAGGCCGATTCGTCTCGCTCGGCCCCTCCGACACTGACTCCACTTTCGTCATGCCCTCGACGAAGAGGTGCCAGCCGATGGCCAGGCGAAGCACGACCAACAGTATGCGGGTGGCCTGGTTCATGGGCAGGGTGTCGCGGGCTGGTGGCGAGCGGACGAGGCACCATGCTATTCTAACCAAGAACAGCCCGAAAAGGGGACCCTACCCCGGTTCCTGGCGATTGGGGTTACCTCGCGAACGAGGGTTCATGACGCCGCTCATCTCGCACGCCAGCCCCCCTCGGTCCCCCGCTCGGGGCGGAGGAAGAGGGAGGCCAGAGAGGGTGCGGCGGGAATCCTAGACGGGCGGGTGGTAGGAGGAGTGGTAGGCGAACACGAACGAGTCGCCCTTGATCGCATTCACCAGCTCGGGATTGACGCTGGCTGGCGAGGCGAAGCAGCCCCAACTGTTATGCACCGACTTGGGCTTCACGTAAGACGCGCCGTGGAAATAGACGCCACGCTCCTGGGACCGGGCGTTGATGCCGATCTCGAGTCCGATGACCTTCAGGGTCGGCTTTTGGCTCAGATGGCCGAGGTTGGTCAGGAAGGTGCCCTGGGTGATGTAGGCCCCCAGGGAGCTGTACTTCATGCCATCCTCGAAGTGATGCGGGTGGTCGCCCTGCGGGTTGACGAGCTTGCCTTTCTCGTTCTTGGGTCCGCTGCCGTGCGCCACCCAGGTGTGGTAGAGCCGGGTCTGGGTCTTCAGGTCGAAGACCCACATCCGCTCTTGCTGGCGGCTGATGCGAAAGTCGATGACCGTGAGCAGATGGGGGCGGGTCAGCTTGGGATGGTTGCAGAACCGGATGAGTGCCTTGAGCGCGGCATTCCAGACGTCGACGTTGATGCCGCCGATGGGACCGCGGGCCATGTTCTCGACGGCCAGGCCATGGGCCTCGACCAGGGCGGCCGCTCCGGGGGTCGGGTCCTTCATGAGCTGCGTCATCGAGGTACCGGGCAGCGGGTCGACCTTGCCGTCCGGATTGCCCCGGCCCAGGACGAGCCGCTGGAAGTCTTCAATGTAAGGGACGGTGGGGACCCAATCGCCGTCGATGGTGAGCGGCGTCCGGGCCCCGAGGAGCTTGGCCTGCACGTAGACGTTCAGGCGCTGCTGGACGAACTTGACGTCGTCGATCTGGTTCTTCCCCTTCTTGCCGACCGCTTCTTTGATGGCCGTTACCATGTTGCTTGCTCCTGCCTCCAGGCGTAATGCGCCCCCAAGCCGCGTCTGAACGCGGCTGAGCGCTGGGTTCACAAAGTGTGACAGGCGAGAGACCATCCCACCCCGATGCCGCACGGGCACTTCATGGCTTATGCCCGGTCGGACGGGAAACGTAACATGAGAATCCGCTGAGTGGGGCAATGTCTATTCGCTGCCGGCGAAGTAGGTTAAAGTGGATAGGTTCCGCGCGGGGCTCCCTGACTCGTGCCCTGGCGCTTTCACCGTTGGCGTAATCATGAACGCGGTGAACCACAACCACGAAGACCGCGGCCAGCGGGTAGCCGAGGCCATCGCCCGGGTGCGCTCCGCCGAGGACGCGGGGACGGCCCGGCCGCTCGATGACTGGCTGCGCGAATACCCCGACCTGAGTGCCGGGCGGGGCGAGGGGGGGTTTGTGGGGGGGGTGTGGGAGGGGCGGCGGCGGTCCGCCGCCCCGCCCCGCGGCCCCCCCCGCCCCGCCGGGCCCCCCGCCGATCCCCGGGCCGAGGCCCCGACGCTGGTTCGGCCCGACGGAGATACTGCGGCACCGAGCGGAGTCTTGCCCCCCGGTTCGATCTTCGGTGAGTATGAACTGGTCAGCGAGATTGCTCGGGGCGGCATGGGCGTGGTCTACCGGGCTCGCCACGCCCGGCTGGGGCGCGTCGTGGCCCTCAAGATGATCCTTTCGGGCCGCTTCGCCTCGGCCGACGAGGTCCGCCGCTTCCGCACCGAAGCGGGCGCCGCCGCCCAGCTCGATCATCCCCACATCGTCCCGATCTACGAAGTCGGCGACGTCGCCGGGCAGCACTTCTTCACCATGAAGCTCATCGACGGGCAGAACCTGCAGCAGGTGCTCGGCGACAAGGGTCGGCGCCTCACTCCCGCGGCCGCCGTCCGGCTCATGATCCAAGTGGCCCAGGCGGTGCATCATGCCCATCAGCGGGGCATCGTGCACCGCGACCTCAAGCCGGGCAACATTCTCGTCGACGCCAAGCATGACGCCCACGTGACCGACTTTGGCTTGGTCAAGAACGTTGAACAGATGGGCCAGGCCTCGCATGACGCCCTGACGCGGACGGGTGCCATCGTCGGCACGCCGAGCTACATGTCGCCGGAGCAGGCACGGGCCGAGCGGTCCCTGACGACGGCATCGGACATCTACAGCCTGGGCGCGATCCTTTATGAAATGCTGACCGGGCAGCCGCCCTTCCGGGCTACCAATCCGGTCGAGACGCTGATGCAGGTGATCGAGCGTGAGCCGCCCCGGCCGCGGAGCCTGAACGGTGCCCTGGACCAGGACCTGGAGACCATCTGCCTCAAGTGCCTGGAGAAAGACCCGAGCCAGCGGTACAACTCGGCGGGCAGCCTGGCGGACGACTTGCAGCGCTGGGAGCGGAAGGAGCCGATTCAGGCCCGGCCGGTGGGGTCGCTGGAGCGGGCCTGGCGCTGGTGCCGACGGAATCCGGTGGTGGCCACGCTGACCGTGGCAGTGGCGACGCTGCTGGTGGGTGGCGTGATCGGGCTGGCGGTGGCGAACGCGGCGATCCTGCGTTCGCGCGACGCCGCCGAGCAAGCGGCCCAGCGCGAACGGGACCTGCGCAAGGAGGAAGCGACCCAGCGGCAACGGGCCGATGAACTGGCCGAGCAAGAGAGGTCGATGCGCACCACGCTGGAGTCGACGCAGCAACTGGTGACCACCTCGCTTCGCAATACCCAGGTCGCCCTGAATAAGGAACGGGTGATGGCATATGCCAATCGCCTGGGATCGGCCCGGATGGCACTGGCAGCGAACAACGTCGTGCTGGCGGAGAGCTTCCTGGACGATTGTCCGTCCGATCTGCGCGGCTGGGAATGGAACTACCTCAAGCGGCTCTGCCACACCGAGACGTTGAGCGTGATGGGATCGGTGGGGGCGCTCCATCCGACTGAACCGCTGCTCGCCGTCGCTGAGCCGCAGGGACTGCGCCTCCGGCGCGTGCCGGGCGGCGAAGTGGCGCTGGAGCTTTCGGGTCAACCGGGAACGGTGCAATACCTGGCCTGGACGGCGGGAGGCACTCGGCTGGTCGCCGCCCATGGGCTGGGTACGCGGCAGGCGGCCGTCCGTGTTTGGGACATCAACACGGGCCAGCTCATAGATACGCTCACCGAGGAGCGAGGCATCATCTACTTCTGCTCCGCCAGCGCGGACGGCAAGTGGGTTGCCCTGGCCGTGGGACGGGCGACCACGGAATCGCTCGTCGACGTGGCCGAGATCGTCTTCCGCAACCTGGAAGATGGCAGTCGCGTGCTCGGTCCGCGTGAGATGTTCGACCGTCGGCCCGGCCCCGAGGCCGACCCCTTCCGCATCCGGGCCGTGCAGCACCTCGTTTTCCGGGCCGACAGCCAGGAGGCGGCCATCGTCACCAGTTCCCGCGTCTGGGTCTGGTCGGCGACGTCCCGGACCAATCGGATCGCCTACGAACTGCCGCGCAATCTCGCTAGCGATCGCCGACTGGTCAGGGCAGCTTACATGCCGAACGGTCAGGCGCTGGTCGTCGCCCTCCTGACGCTGCGGGACCAGATGGCGACCGACCAGGGGCAAGCGGGGCTGATCGTACTCGACCTGGCCGGGCCCGCGGCCGCTCCGAACGGTGGCGTCGATGTGCGGGCCGGCGAGTCACGCGAGTCGGCAACCCGCGTCTCCGATCCCCGCGCTCCGGAGGCCCGTGCCCCGGAACCGCGTCCGGCGGAGCCCCGGAGCGCGGAGCCGCGCAGCTTTGCCGTTGGCGGGCGGCAGGTCCTCGATCTGGCCGTGATGGAGGATGGCGAGTATGTCGTGCTGGCCTCCATGGATCGGACGCTGCGCATCTGCCAGTTGAGCGACGGGGCCGAGGTGATGATCCTCCGGGGCCACGGCGATCCGATCGCGAATCTGAGCATTCGCGGCCAATGGGCCGTCAGTGCCGACCGGGGCGGACTGGTCAAGGTTTGGAATCTCGCTGAGCGGCAGGAGTTCACGCTCTGGCGTCAGACCGCGGCCGTCTCCTTTGCCCCGCGCGCCAACATGGCCGCCCGCGTCCGGCTCGCCTATCCCGGCTTCGTCTCGGCCGCCGAAGTTCGCCTGCTCAACTCCGCCGAAGTGGTTCAGGAAGCGCTGCGGAGTCGCTTCGCGAACGTCGATCTGGTCGCCCTTTCCCCGCGGGGCGATATGCTCGCCATGGTCGGGGCCCGCGGCATCCATCGCACCTACCGCTCGCTGCCGCCGGCGCTACGGCCGCCCTTCTTGACCGCGCCGCGGCCCCAGCAGTTCACGCTGGAACTCTGGGACGCCCAGCGAGGCCAGCGTCGGGCCAACCTGGCCGATGGCGAACAGGAGTTTATTGACGTCCGCTTCAGCCCCGACGGCAAGCTGGTACTGGCGGCGACCCGCGATCACATCGTTCGCGCCTTCAGCACGTCGACCTACCAGCTCGTGTTCGAACGCCGCTTCCGCGAGGCGCGGGACCTGTGGCTCAGTCCGGACGGCGTGCATGCGTTGGTGCTCCAGGCCGAGGGCGACGAGCGTGCCTGGGTCTTGGTCGACGTGGCCAGCGGCGAGAAGCGGCTACGCCTCAAACCCAGCACGCCGGGGCTCATGCCGCTCGGCACGCGCTCGGCGGTGGCCTTCAGTCCGGATGGGGCGCGGATGGCGGCCTGCGAGGTCGAGACCCGGCTCCGCGGTCTGCGTGGCGACGTGGAACGGCATCTGGTCACCGTCTGGGACACCAAGTCGGGCGACGTCCTGGCCACGCTCAAGGGGGCCCGGCCGCCGCTCGCCATCGCGCCCAGGGGACAGCGGCTCGTGTCGGGCGGGGGCGAAGGGGCCACCAGTCTGCAAGTCTGGGCGCTACCAGGCGGTCAGCCGCTGGTGCAAGTACCGCTCCCCGAAGGCCGGGGCGAGACCACGCTGGACGCCCTGCAGTTCAGTGGCGGCGGCAACGTGCTGGCGGCCGTCATCCATGCCGTGGGCCAAGGTATCGATTGCTACGTCCTGGACGGCAACACGCTGCCGGATCGCATGGTTCACGAACGCCGGGCTTTGCAACTGGTCAAGCAGGCGGCCGAGGAATGTCTGGTTCGCTCCGAGATCGCGAGTGAGATCAGCGGGTTGTCTCTGGAACCGGGGCTGCGGCGCGTCGCCTTGCATTTTGCGGAACAACTGGCGGAGCCGACGGCCCAGGATCTGCTTAGGGCCGCTTGGAAACAGGTGGCCTTCCTGCCCGAGCACATGACCTCGGGTAGTGATCGGTCCAGCGACGTGTCCCTACCCTCGCCCGATCCGGAGATGCGTCGGCGGGCCCTGGTCTGGGCGGCCGCGGCTCGGGAACAACTGCCGGGCGATCCATTGGCCCTGCTCGTCCATGCCGCCGCACTTGGCCGCAACGGCCGCTGGGAGGAGACGCGCGAACTGCTTCTGCCGACTCTGAACGACACCCTCTCGGCCCAGCTCGCCCTCCCCACGTTCGCCTTCGTCGCCCTGGCCGAGCATCACCTGGGCAACGAAGTGGCCGCCCGAACCTATGCGGCCCGAATGTTCCAGTTCCTCGCCGAGACACGCGCTGTCCAGCGCGATGCCGTGACTTCGGCCCTTATTCGTGAAGTGCAGCGGCTCGTGCTCCCCCGAGGGGCCATCGAGTTCCGGACCACGGGGGAACGGTCGACGTTCATGGGGCCATTTGCAACGCCGCCGACCATTGTGCCGCGCCCTCAGCCCCCACGGCCACCGTCACCGCCCGCGACGGTACCGCGCACCAGCCCGCCCGGCGACCCGGAATGAACCTGCTTGAAAGGCTGGGCCCCTTCGCCACGTTGCGGGAAGGGTTCGGGCCGTGGAAGCAGGATCGTTAAGCAGCCGACCGGGCGGCGAGCCGGCGTTTCCAGAAGCTGACGATCACTGTCACGATGAACAGAACCCCCGCGGAGAATAGGGCGTAGAGCCACCACGGCGTTGGCCGTTCCCATTCGATGCCGAACGGCTCGGGCAGGCCGAAGGCGGAGAGGGTGAAGTCGGATTCGGGTGGCTGGCTTCCTGTCTTGAGCTCAAACTCAATGTCATACAAGCCCCCCTTGCCCTCAGAGTTAGTCTCAAAACGCAATTGCGCTGGTAGGAACATCCCATCCGCGACATCTCGATATTCGTAGCTCCCTGTGACGCTCTGCCGCCGACCATTTTCCATTCCCAACTCAAGGCGAAAGGAAGTAATGGCCCATTGGCGCGCGGGATTCAGCACGAGGGTCCCTCGAGCCAATGAGTCCCACGAACCGCTAGGCCTCCTTTTCGGTGGCGTCGCAAACTCGAGTCTGACTTCTTCGCTGGAGGATGCAAGGCTCGCATCAAGGATGTGAAAATCGGGATCTCGGAATCGCGTTTCGAAAGTGATGCCTTGCGTGAAGATTGAATATGGAATTCTATGCAGATCTGAAGGAAAGCTAGCGGGCGAATAGAGCAGCCCCGTAGGCCGAGCTCCTGGCTCCTTGAGAAATTCAATGTGATTGAGAACCCATGGTTGGGTTGAATCTGAACGTCGAAGGCCAAATGCGTACTTGCTATTCATGCCAACAACCGATTCCTTGCGAGCGTCGTCATTGGGATGCTGTTCTCCAAACACCTCAATGCAAAAGCCCGCTTGGGCGGAAGTGTTCGCGCGTACTGACATAGTGCGATCAAAGAACACCTTCCCGCCGTCGTAAGTTTTGCGATCCAAGTTGCGAAACGATCCCTGGACGTTGTTCTGCGCCGCCCAAACACGATAGCGTTCCCATGCCTGGGGCGCTTCGCGTTTGACTCGCTCTACCAGGGTGTCGTCGGCGACTACCAAGATAGGCCCCACGACGCACAATAGGCCGCTCAGTGCAAGACCGCACATCATTGCCTCCTAGCCCGGACTCATAGGACACGCAGGATCCAGCGCATGAACAGGTCGTGCCACCAATGGAGCGCAGCGAACCGATCAGAACGATCCTTTCCGATGGTTCGCGCGCTCTAGGGCACACAATAGACTGCTAGTGAATACACGAGCAGATGTGGGTTTTTGGAGCGGGTTCCGGGTTAATCTGCACCCACGTTTCTTTGCACTTGCAGAACTCACAATCGTTCTCTGTCTGGTGAGTGAACTTGCATCCGACGTGAGTCCCGCCGCATTCATTAGTCAAATGGAACCGACACCCTGAGTCGCACACGCCGGTTGTCGACACAACACATGCCGCTGGATTCCCAATCCCACCTCCATGGTCCGCCCAGACCGGCACGTTCGGCATGAGCAGGGCCGCCGCCAGGAGGAGCGTCCAGCCCAGCGTGAAGGCCACCGGTCCCGACCAGTCGTTCCACAGCTTCTTCATAACTCACCGCCAGGAGAAAGGGAAACAGAACCGCCTCGCTCGGTCAAGAGCCCGCTCAATTGTCTCCTTTCAGAAAGATGGAGTAAGCAACTCTACGCCGCCTGCTGGGCGGCGAGCCGGCGTTTCCAGAAGCTGACGATCACCGCCACGACGAACAGCACCCCTGCGGAGAATAGGGTGTAGAGCCACCAGGGTGTGGGGCGTTCCCATTCAACCCCGTAGGGTTCGGGCAGCCCGAAGGCGGAGAGGGTGAAGTCGGATTCGGGATAAACCTCGTGAGCCGCATCACGGATCGTCCAGGATTCGGTCAGTTGGACTGCGCCCGATGACGTCGGCCCCACCGTGTGTTTGACTTCCAGGGGGAAAGGCCGAGCCGAACTTCCGTTCGAGAAAGTGCAGGTCGAATCGTACTCGCGCGCGACACTCGTACCGTCGTCCTGCGGCAGTTGCAGCGTCAATTTGAGCCTGGCTATCGCCCAGGACTGACTTGGACGCAACCAGATCTGCCCCGCGAACGAGACATCCGGGCTCCGTTCGATGGGGCCGGGAGGTCCCGTGTGGACGACGTGCAGGCAAACTTCGCCGTTCGCCTCCGGTCCCGAAACTGAGGTAATTCGAAACCCGGGGGTATCCAGCCAGTTCGTGAGCCGACGCTCCCGAAAGCCGATGGGGTAGAGGATTGACTTGAAGTACCTGCCATACTTGTCTTCGGTCGTTTCCGCGGCCGCTGCTCCCATCGTACGCACCACCAGTTCGCCCGCTCGTTCTTTCCGCGAAAGCAGCGCGCTGTACCGACTGTTACGCAGGCGGACGTACTGGTGGTGGAGCGCGGACGGGTGGGTTGCGATCCGGTCGTTGACTTCGCGAAAGCTGAGACCCGCCAAGCGCACCTTGAGCACGTACTCGGCATCGGTCAGTACGGTCCCCGTGCTGGTGATCTCGCACCGGCCATGAGTGAGGAAATGGACATAGGGACCGTGAGCCCCTCTGATTTGTCTGATCACGGAATCAGCGGCAGGATCGCCACTGCTTTCCTGGCATGCGCCTTGGCCTGGAATCGACACTGCGATGCACAGGAATAGGGCAATTCGAGAGCCAGGGGCCAGACCTGGCCGGCCCCTGGCGCGCGTGTAGACGCAGCTAGAAGTTGAACTGTTGGCCATTTGTTCCACCGGGGTCAGATCTTACACTTGCACTTATTCGACCCTTCATAAGTCGATTGACAGATGCAGTCTTCCCCACAGTTCGTGCCGGTTGGACAGATCACGGCAACGCAATTGCCGTTGTTATCAATGTTATTGCAAGTTGTGCAACCAGAGCAAGCAGTGCCCTCTCCGATTCCCGGGTCCGCCCAGACCGGCACGTTGGGCATAAGCAGCGCCGCCGCTAGGAGCAGCGTCCAGCCCAGCGTGAAGGCCACCGGTCCCGACCAGTCGTTCCACAACTTCT
>CALLZJ010000286.1 GCA_937858435.1 uncultured bacterium | reverse complement strand
TGGCGGCGATACTGTCTGCGTCGGCGGCGTGTCGTTCATGGCGCGGGACCTCTCAATATGACTGGAGGCTACCACGCGCTCTTCAAAGGGGCAAGAACGAAGCAAGAGCGGCCACGGGACCTTGCCCGTGTACCGCTCCCTTGAAGTTGGAGGCCGTGCGCTTAACTGGCCAGGGTCTCATCCACCTGGGCATCCTTGCGTCCCTGGCGGCGGAGGTAGCCGAAGCCGGCTCCCGCCAGGGCCAGGCCTAGGAGCGCGATGGACGAAGGTTCGGGAATCGAGACCGTCCCCGTGATGAAGTAGGACCCCATGTCATAGAGGAAGGCGGGGTCCCAGGTGCCGTTGGGCCCCAGGCTCGCGGCCTTGCCCCCAGCGCTTGAGACTTCGAGGTAGTAGTCGCCGCCCGTCAGGAAGAGCGTCAGCGTTTCGCTGAGACTGGGCGTATCGGAAATGGCGACCTGAGCCCCGGTGCTATCGAGAATGCGGAGGGTGGCGTCGAGCGAGGCCCCGGGATCGGCGACTCCGGGCGTGATCCACTGGCCGCCCGCGTGGACCGTAAACGTGTTCATGCCGCCGGCCGTGTGAAAGGAGAAGAAGGCGCGATGGTAATTGTTGACGCCCATGGGTTGCGGATTGGAACTGCTCACCGGAACGATGATACCCCGGGCCGCGGAGAAGTCGACCTTATCGCCGATAAGCGGCAAGGGCGTGGCGGTGGCGAGGGTGCGGCCGATGCCGTCGTTGACAAAGCCGCCCATGCCGGAGTTGCTGGCGATGATGCGCTGCGGGTCGTTGTGAGTGGTATTGGTGCCGGTCTTGCCCAGGCGCCAGACGCTACGGGCGGCGCTGTAGGCCACGCCCATGGTCGGGGCGATGACCGTGGAGAGGTTATTGCGCGAGTATTCGTTTACCACGGTAGTGCCGATGTAATCTCCTTGGTGGAGTAGGTTTGCGGCATGGCCATTCTCATGGGCCGTGGCCGTGAAGATGTTGTGGAAGGCGGTGTAGCCCCCGATTCGATTGGTGAAGGTCCAGTTGGTGCTGCGGCCGTTCGTCTGAGCCGTCGACCAGACGTTGACAAACGAGACGCCGCCGGCACCGCTGAAGAAGCCGGAATTAGCCGCGCCGATCACCGTATGCATCACGCGCGGCGTGGCATCGTAGTAGTTCTGGCGTTGCAAGTCGGTGGCGGCCTGGCCCGCGGCGACGGCCGGATCGACGGTCGTCACATTGACGTTGAACGGGGCATAGGCCTCGGCCACCCGGGCCCAGATGTTCTTGATGTTAGCTTGTTCCTGCGGCGTGAAGGTCGGCCCCGTCTGGTTGTTGTAGGCCGGGGTGACGCCGGGCGTTTGCCCGCCCCAGGTGCCGGTATAGGAGAACCCCGCGAAGTTGAGATAGAGCGTGTAAGGTGCACCCGGACGGCTGCTGAACTCCGGAGCAACGGGTTGGGCGGCAGCTACACTTGCTACGGCCACGAAAGCGATCCAGGACAGCGCGAAGCGGAAACAAGCCATGCACATACCCTTTCCGGTCTCGAACTCACGCCGCAGCGTGGTGGGTCAACGATCCGAATCATGATGTTCCGACCTGCGCATTGACGCAAGCGAAATGCGCCCGGATTCGGGCGGATTCACAAGATGATACTCACACCCTAAGCACCGGCTGGAAGTCGCAATTTGCGTGAGCTCTGGGCCGACTCGAAAAACAACTGCTCGACCAGATCGCTGATGTGCCGATCCCACTGGTCGATGAGATGGGATACACGCTTGGGAGCCGGCGCACCAGGGGAGTCGGCTTGTATGTCACGCGCGGCCTGCGCCGCCAACTGCGCCCGCCGTCGGCCAGCGTGATTGAGAGCGCGTACCAGGCCCGGCGGTCCGAGCGGCAGCGGGAACTGGGCCAGATGTTTGATCTTCAGTTCCGCGAAGGCCCTTCCCTGCCGTGGCTCGATCGTGCGGAAGAGCCAGGTCATCTGCGGGCTGTTGAGCAGGGCACACAGGCCGTCCAGCGTGAAGGGACTGGCTACCTTCGGGAAGACCAGGAAGAAGTTGTTGCTAACAAACCGGCCCTGCTCATCGACGGCGGCCAGCACCCGATCGCCCGTTCGCCGCACCAGCAGCTTGGGCCGTTCGTGCCACGTGCGCTGCCCCAGGTTGGCCCTGTCGCCACGTCGGGCCCTTGAGTCGAGGGCGGAGAGGCGGAGGTAGCGACCGCTCCAGGCGAGACGATAGGGAGTCATCTCACTCCCACGGGCAAGCAGCTCCCGGCAAGATCGGTCGCAGCGCTGAGCCACGAAAAGCAGGTGGCGCATGTTGCCGCTGTGGACCCCCTCGTGAATCTCGAAGTAGTCCCCGAGCCGTGGATGCAGTGCGGTCAGGTCCAGCCGCTGCCGCTTCTCTGCCGTCAGATGCAGATTCAAGGTCAGCCGGTCGTTCGCACGAAAGTCGAACTGGCGGAGGCGGTGCGACGCGGCTCCCGCACCGTCATGCACGGAGGCCACCAAGGTGTGATCGGGACCGGCCGACCCCTTGGTTCCAATGAGCGTGGCGACGTCGATCTCCGCGGCACGGAAGGCCTGGCCCCACCAGTCGAGCCGATCCAGTTGCAGTTCGTCGAGGAGCAGACGCCGCGTGGCCACGTAGTCCTTGAGGAGCACAATGTCGGGCAGGACCAGTCCAAGCCGTCCCTGCGGCCGCAGGAGGGCGATGCCCAGCTCGACAAAAGGGCGAAACAGGTCGAAGATGCCGGCAAGCGAATGGAAGCGGCTCCGCAGGCGGTCGATCTCGGCCCTCCCCAGGGTGATCCCCTTCTGCCCCCAAGGCGGGTTGCCCAGGACGGCATCGAATCCGCCCGAACCGATGACCTCGGGGAACGCCCCGTGCCAGGTAAAGGCTCTCTCGGCACCAAGGGCTAGCTGCGGGGATGGCCCGGCATCAGGCGGGCCAGGCTCGTAACCCAGGAGGGCGTCGCCCCATTGAATGTTCGCAGCCCAGGACCAGTCGCAAGCCCCGGCCCGGCTTTTTCCGCAGGCGAGCAGGAACAGGGACAGCCGCGCCACTTCGACAGCCTGCGGGTCGAGGTCCACACCGAAAATGTGCCGGCGGAGAATGAGGAGACGTTGCCGCCGAGACCATGGAGCCGGGCGCTCAGCCCGATACCGCTCCAGGAGATGCTCGTAGGCGGCCAACAGGAAATGGCCCGCGCCGCAAGCAGGATCGACCAGTCGGAGGGGTTCGTCTCGGGTCAGACGCCGATTGGCGAGCAGGGGCGGCAGCGTGTGTTCGATGAGATATTCGACGAGATGGCTGGGCGTGTAGAAGCGGCCGGCGGCCCGACGGGCTTGCATGCTGGATTCGAGGGCCGCCCGCCGATCAGGCCCAACGCGGAGGGTGCAGCCCAGCAGCTGCTCATGGACCTGGGCCAACCAGTTTGGCGGCGGGTCGGCCAGGAGGTTGGACCACTCCGGCTCGGCCAGCGAGGCCGCGAAGCGTCTTAGCACCCCGTCGCTCAGACAGAATGGGGGCTCACGATCATGCCAAGGCACGGCGAGCGGCCCCGCAGTCTGAGCGAAGAGCTGGTGCAGCCGCCGATGGGCGCTCCGTGCAGCAAGGGCCGCTTGCAAACACTCCGGACCGATGATGTGGCGTTTCGCACAAGCGTGCAGGAAGAGCAGCCGTTCGATGAACTGCCGTAGCGAAGTGGAAAGCCGCTCCGGCGCGAGGTCGGGGTGACGCCGGCTCAGGTCGTCGGCCAGCGGCACGAGCCAGCCGGTCAGATGTTGAAGCAGAGCCTGCATGGCATACGACGCCGATAGTCGTGGGCCCCCATGGGTTCACGTCCCGGCATTGTGCCCGATGGCCCGGCGTGAAACAAGGTCGGTTACGGCAGCGGCCCGGCACTTGACCCTGGCGTGGCCCGGGCTAGAGTGACTGGCGAAAGCCACCTCGGTCCGCGATGGCGGGTGGGCTGCCCAGCGCGGCCACTCGTAGCGGCTCGCGGTGGCTTTGTGGTTGCCGGGCCTTTCCCATGCCGTGGAGTCGACGCCATGACCAAACAGGAACTCTTGCAGCAGCCGATCCAGCACTTCGACATGACCCAGGTCAACGTCGTGCCCCTGGTAGATGCCATGCGCCACATGGCCTTCAGTGCTCGCGATCTGGCTCGGGCCGCCGACATCACCGAACGCATGGTCCGCGATCCGGAGTGTGGCATCATTCTGTGTCTGGCCGGCTCGCTGATCAGTGCTGGCCTCAAGAAGGTCTTCGTCGACGCCATCCGCCATCGCATGGTGGACGCCATCGTCAGCACCGGGGCCAACATCGTGGACCAGGACTTCTTTGAAGCCCTGGGTTTCAAGCACTACGTCGGCGAGGAGAAGCTCCGTTCAGGCATGTTCGATGCCGAGCAGGCCGCCCCCCGCATCGCCGCTATCTCCGCCCCCTTCATTGAGGAGGACAAGCTCCGCGCCGGCGACGCCCCCCCCCGCCTCATCGCGGACGAGATGGAGCCCGGCCCGGTCTCCTCGCGTGAGTTCATTCGGGCCATGGGCGGCTACCTCGCCTCCCGAGGCTGCAAGACCCCCGACAGCATCGTCATGGAAGCTTACAAGCATGATGTGCCGATCTTCTGCCCGGCCTTCAGCGACTGCTCGGCCGGCTTTGGCCTGGTGGCCCATCAGCATGCTCGGGGCGACCAGCCCAAAGTTTCCCTTGATAGTGCCAAGGACTTCTATGAGTTGACCCAACTCAAGATCAAGAACCCGACCACGGGGCTGTTCATGGTGGGGGGCGGCGTGCCCAAGAACTTCGCCCAGGACGTGGTGGTCGCCGCCGACATCCTCGGCGAGGAAGTCCCCATGCACAAGTATGCGATCCAGATCACCGTCGCCGACGTCCGCGACGGGGCCCTTTCCAGCAGCACGCTCAAGGAGGCGTCGAGCTGGGGCAAGGTGGACCTCGCCTATGAGCAGATGGTCTTTGCCGAGGCCACGCTCGCCGTGCCCTTGCTCCTGGGCTATGCCTACCATCGGGGAGCCTGGAGGGATCGGCCCGCCCGCAAGTGGAACCAGGTGCTCGAACCCGCCCTGGCCCGCTAACGGCGGTCTCCACCAGCGACGCGGATCGGCCCTGACTTCAAGGAGGCACTCAGATGATGCGCCTGGCCCTGGCCGCTATGGCGGTCTTTTGGTCGGTGGGACTCATCGGGCCGGACGAGCCCGGAGCGGCCAAGGGTGGCAAGTACAACGAGGTGCTTGCCATCGGTGCGGCAGCCCCGGCCTGGAGCGACCTCGAGGGCGTGGACGGACGCCGCCATGCCCTGGCCGACCTGCGGAACAAGGCCGTCGTCGTGGTCGTCTTCACTTGCAACAGTTGCCCGGCCGCTGTCGACTACGAGGAGAGGCTGCTGGAATTCTGCCGCCAGCACGCGGGCCCTGAGAGCCAGGTCGCCGTCGTGGCGATCTGCGTCAACACCGTGAAGGATGACCTGCTGCCGGCCCTCAAGCAGAAGAGCGAAGCCAAGGGTTTTCCCTTCGCCTATCTCCACGATCCGTCGCAGAAGATTGCCAAGGCCTACGGAGCGGACAAGACGCCCGAGTTCTTCGTCCTCGATCGACAGCGCCGCGTTGCCTACATGGGAGCATTCGACGATCGGGACCCGCCGGCCGCGGCGACCAAGCACTTTCTGGTCGATGCGGTGACGGCCGTCCTGGCGGGACGCGCTCCGGAAGTGACCGAGACCAACCCGCGTGGCTGCCGGATTCGCTGGAACGACCGCCGTCGACCCTAGGCTCCGAGCGTTTACGGTCCCGGTGGCGGCCGCTGTTCCTGCTGCTGGAGCTGCCGCCGCCGCAGTTCGTCGTCGCGCTGCTTCTGCCGCACCATGAAGTCGAGGCGCTGGCGGATCAGATTGGTGAAGCTGCCTTCGCGGATGGGCTCGGCCTGCTCCGCCTCCGTCAACTGGCAGCGGCGCTGGGCCTCCTCGGCCGGCAGCGTCTTGATGGTCCAGGTCAGCCGCGCGAGCACCACCAGGGGGCCTTGCATCTGCCGCGGACCCAGCCATTCGACGCTGACCGGCACCAGGCTCTGGGCGTCCAGGGTCAGCCGGCACTGGCGGGGCAAGAAGAGACCAATCTGCCCGACATCCCAGAGCAGCGGATAGTCAGGCTCGTTCGGGTCGGTCCCTTTCTTCTTCGGTAGGACCTGGTCCCGCAGCGCCTGGGACCACTCCCCCTCCAGAACCCAAATCGCCCCACCTTCCGGCCGGGTCTGCTGCCGGGCCGACTTCCAGGCAACCATCTTCACCAGATCGTCCAGCGTGGCAGTGATGCCGACGAACCCATGCTCGGCCATCAGGTCGCGGCGGAGTTGCTCCAGTTGCTTCTCCTCCAAGGCAGTCTGCTTATCGATGGTAAGCTGGCTAATCTCCTCATCGAACTGGGCCAGGGGATAGCTCTCGAAATTGGTCTGGGGGCCCGCCTTCACCTGCCGCCACAACCGCGTGCCGTCCGAAACGATCAACATGCTCCCCTTGATGGCACCGCGGTGGACGCGGAGTTCGTAGCGGACCCGGCGTTCCGGCCCGACCACGAACACCCCCTCCGCCACGGTCGCCAGCTCGTCGGTACGGGTTTCTTGCAGGAAGACGGCCTCGTAGCTCGTCATCGCCTTGAGGGCCGCGATCGACTTCTGGAGCAACTCGGCAGCCTGGGTAGACTCGGCGGTCGGAGGCGTCTCCTGCCCCTGCCCTGGGGCCAAGGCGACGAAGCCGAGGTTAGCGGCCATCAGGGGCGGGCAGGCCGATGCCGCCCTCACCGTCGGTCCAAGGGCGTCCCCCAAAAGGGGAACCAGGGCCGCGAGGAAGAGGCCAGGCACCGAACGCAGTGGGGACATGGGAAGGTTCTTCCGGTTTTGTCGAAAGATGCCAAACGAATGTGCCGAGTATATCAGCTAGGCGACCGCAGCGCAATGCGGTTCCGCTCGGGAACCAGGGATGCCTGCCGTAGGTGCAGCCTACCGCCTCCGGGGGGAAGCGGCCAGGTCTTGACGGACAGGGGCCTAGGCAAGGGGAACAGCATGAAACGGACTGCCGGTTGGTTGATGACTTTGGCCGCGACCACGGCGAGCGGCTGCGTGGCGACCGACATGGACATGGTCGGCCGGAGTCACATGGCAAGCCGACAGCAAATGGCGCCTGTCGCTCCGGGTTCCGTGGTGAACGGGGCCGTGGGGCCGTGGGGCGAGCCGGTTCCCGCCGTGGCATCGAGCATGCCTTATGGCATGGGCGGCATGCCTCCGGAAATGATGATGCCCATGGGGATGATGCCCCCGATGCCGAACGGCGTCATGCAGGCTCAATTTGCTCCGGGTGGCCCGGGCGGCTTCGGCGGCATGCCGTGTGCCCCGGGCATGGGTGGCAACGGCGGCATGGGTGGGAACGGCGGTGGCGGCGGCGCTCTGCAGCGCACGCAGGTCCGCTTCGCCGGTCCGGCCGGCGCCACGGTGAGCTGGCAGGTCAGCGCCGGTGAGGGCGGGGCGCCTGTCATGGGTCCGGCTCTGAGCGTGCCTGGCCGCTACAACTTCATCCAGGCCTCCATCTATCGCATCAAGGTTTCGAGCATCCCCGGTCGTCCGGGGCTCGACCTCTACCCGACCATCGAAGTGGTGCCCGCCAACGCCCGAACCGAGGCGTTCCTGGCCCACAACTACGTCCCGGTCGAGTTCACCGACGAGGACTTCGATCAGGTGACCGCGGGCAACTTCATCACCAAGGTGGTCTATCTGCCTGACGCCCAGTTCCAGGGCGACGCCGGCGCCGCCGAGGTGCTCAGCTCGACGCGGCTCGATCCGGGCGTGGACCCGATCGCCGAGGCTCATCGCCGCGGCCACATCCTGCTCATCGTCCGGGTGGGCGGCGTCGACCTCGAAGCCAAGAACACGCCGCCGCTGGGTGGCCAGAGCATCTACCACTCGCCAGCCGGCATGCCGATGGACATGAGCGGAATGATGCCGCCTCCGGGCATGATGCCTCCTCCGGGGATGATGCCGCCGGTGGGCCCGATCCAGCCGACGAACTTCCAGATGCCGGGTGGCCCGGGCATGCCGCCGCCGCCCCCGAGCTTTCGGACGCCGGCTCATCCGGGCGCGGCTTTCCCGCAGACGGGCATTCCGGGCGGGTCCGACGTCGACCTGACGGCTCCCTACAGCTCGCCCAAGGGCACGCCCCGCCGCGGGCTGCTCGGAAATATGCTCGACCGGAACTAACGGCTAAGTCTTACTGTTGCGTGCGGGATGCGAGTCAGCGGTCGCCTCGATGCCACTGCTGGCTCGCATTCCGCTTTGGGCGGCCAGCACCACCGCCTGGGCCACTTGCCTGGACGAGGCGACCATGAAGCTGACGCGCTGGATCGGCATAGGGACGATTCTCCTCCTCTCCGCGTGGACCGTGAGCGGGCAAGCACCCGCCTCCCCGCTCCTCTTCGTCCGCATCGACGGTCCCGCCGGTGCCGTGCTCTCCTTCCCGCAAGGGCCCGCCGGCTCCTGGCCCCTGCCCATGAAGGTCGCCCTCCGCGTCGGCAACGTCTACCACTTCCGCCTCGATCAACTGCCCAACCAGCCCGATGCGGCCGTCTTTGGCAGTCTCGACATTCGGGACGGCCTTCGGCGCCGCCCCCGCCACACTTCCTCCGACTAT
>CALLZJ010000285.1 GCA_937858435.1 uncultured bacterium | reverse complement strand
GGCGCTGCCGCCGGCTAGGAGGCACGTTGATGCCGCAAAGTAGGTCAAGGAACGGGGAGGAGCGGATGATTCCCCAAGACCGCCGAGGTCCGGAACCGCTGAAAGAGATCCTGGGCCGCCTGCTAGTGGACCGGGGCTGGGGGGCGCGGCAGAGTCGCTGGCGCCTGGAGTCGGCCTGGCGGGACGTCGCCGGGCCGGAACTGTCTGATAAAACCGTCGTGGGCCGCGTGGCTCGGGGCGTGCTGGAAATCTACGTTCAGGATGCTGTCACCCGCCATCAGCTCAGTTTCCTCAAGGACAAGCTGCTGGCGGACCTGGTCTTGCGACCCGGCACCGAGGCTATTCGCGATCTGAAGTTCCGGCTGGGAAGTTGACTGCGCCTGGTCGTTTGCCTTCGCCTGTTTCGTTCGAGGTCCTTCATGAGTACGACTGCCGTGCCGCTCCCCCCGGATGCCACCCCCGAGGTGCAATACGAAGCCAAGGACATCCAGGTTCTCAAGAACGCCGCCCACGTCCGCCAGAATCCCGGCATGTACATCGGCGACGTCGGCAGCAAGGGTCTGCATCACCTCGTCTACGAAGCCGTGCATAACAGCGTCGACGAAGCCATGGCCGGTTACTGCCAGAACATCACCGTCCAGATCAACGTCGACGGCTCGATCTCCATCGCCGACGACGGCCGCGGCATCCCCGTCGAGATGCACCCGACGGAGAATCGACCTACGCTCGAACTGGTCATGTGCGAGGTGGGGGCCGGAGGCAAGTTCCGCAAGGACAGCTACAAGGTCTCGGCCGGCCTGCACGGGATCGGCGTCAAGGCCGTCAACGCCCTTTCCGAGTGGACCGAGGTCCAGGTCAGCCGGGGCGGCAAGGCCTATCGCCAGGAGTACGAGCGCGGCTGGCCCACCACACCGATCCAGGAGATCGGCGCTGCCACCAAGACTGGCACCAAGATCACCTTTCGGCCCGATCCCGAGGTCTTCCACGAAACCCAGTTCAGCTACGACACGCTCGAACATCGGCTTCGCGAATTGGCCTTCCTCAACCGGGGCCTGGCCATTCGCCTCGTCGACGAAGCTCAGGGCCGGGAGGACTCCTTCCAGTACTCCGGCGGCATCCAGGAGTACGTCGAGTATCTCAACCGCAGCGAAGAAGCCATCCATCCCGCGATCTTCATCGAGGCCGACCGCGACGACGTCCATGTCGAGGTTGCCTTCCAGTACAACCACGGCGACGCCGAGGTCGTCTACTCCTACGTCAACAACGTCCACACGCCGGTCGGCGGCACCCACCTTTCCGGCTTCCGTGGCGCGCTCACCCGGTCGATCAACCACTACGGCGGCCGGCAGGGGCTGGTCAAGGAATCCCTCTCGCTCATCGGCGACGACTTCCGCGAAGGGCTGACCGCCATCGTCTCGGTCCGGGTGGCTCATCCGCAGTTCGAAAGCCAGACCAAGATCCGGCTGAACAACCCCGAAGTGGAAGGGGCCGTGGGCAGTTCGGTCAATGAGTTCCTGGGTCGCTTTCTCGAAGAGAACCCCCAGGTCGCCAAGAAGATCGTGCAGAAGATTGTCCTCTCGGCGGAAGCTCGCGAAGCGGCTGCCAAGGCCCGCAAGCAGCTTAAGGACCGCAAGACGATCCTTTCCGGCGGCGGGCTCCCGGGCAAGCTCATGGACTGCACCAGCAAGAACCGCGACGAGTGCGAGCTCTTCCTGGTGGAGGGCGACTCGGCCGGCGGTTCGGCGGCTTCCGGCCGCGACCCCCATTTCCAGGCCGTGCTCCCCCTCCGCGGCAAAATCCTCAACGTCGAGAAGGCGCGGCTGGAGAAGATGCTCGCCAACGAGGAGATCTGCAACATCATCTCGGCCATGGGCACGGACATCGCCGAGTCCGAGGATGTCAGCCGCCGCAACTACGAGAAGCTCATCCTCCTCACCGACGCCGACGTGGACGGCAGCCACATCCGCACCCTGATCCTGACGTTCCTCTATCGCCAGATGCCCAAGCTGGTGGCCGAAGGTCACATCTACCTGGCCCAGCCGCCGCTCTTCCGTGTCATCCAGCGCAAGACGACGCGCTATGTCCAGACGCGGGAGGCGATGGAGAAGGAACTCTTGGAACGCGGCCTGGCTGGGGCGGTGCTGCGGAGCGCCGGCGTGGGTGGCAACGGCGAGAAGAGTCCGACACCCAAGCGGGGCAAGGCGGGTGCCAAGGCGGCTGCGCCACCCGCTCCCGCTGCCGAGGCTCCGGGCGAATGGTCCGGCGATCGGCTGCGGCTCTTGACGGAATGCGTGGGCCAGATCGAACACGCCTTGCATATCTTCGAACGCCGGGGCATGACGCTGGGCCGACTCCTGGCGACGGCCACGCCGGCGGGTCTACCGCCCTATCGCGTGTTGCTGTCGGGCCAGGAGCACTGGTTCGCCACCGCGGCGGAGGTCCAGGCCTTCTGCAAGGATGCTCCGCCGGATGTGGTGCCGGAGATCCAGGAACTGCACGAGGTCAAGTCGCTGAGCCGGGGGCTGGAAAAGCTCCGCGACCAAGGGCTGACCCCCGAGGCGCTCCTGCCGCCGGTGGCACTAGCAGGCCAGGCCCCCCAGCCGCGCTGGCTCCTGGTCCAGGGCGGCCACGAGGAGCCGCTCTTCAGTCTCCGGGAACTGCCGGCCGCCATTCGGGCCTTCGGCGAGCGCGGCATCCAGGTCACGCGCTTCAAGGGGCTGGGGGAAATGAACCCCGACGAGCTGTGGGACACCACGCTCGATCCCGCCAAGCGGACCTTGATGCAGGTGCGGCTCGAGGACGTCGTCAAGGCCGATGAGCTTTTCCGCGTGCTCATGGGCGACAAGGTCGAGCCCCGGCGGGAGTTCATCGAAAAGCACGCCCTGGAAGTGCGGAACCTGGACGTGTGACCTGAGGCCGTGGCTGCCCATCCGTTGTCTTTCCTGCCACAAGACGGTTCCCAGCGACGGTGTGGGACGTTAGACTGGAAAGTCCAGTCCGCGCGCCTGCCAGGGACGTCCCGCGAACTGGCCTTGGTGATTTTTCCTCAATATGCCAGGATGGCCCGCCCGATGGCATGAGAAGGGCTGGTATGTCCGTCTCCGTTCCCGCACCCCAATCCGCCCCGGACGCTCGACCTGGCACGGTGGCCTTGCCGATGGTGACTCCGCCCACGCTGCTGACGCCGTCGGCCCCGCTCCTGGCGCCGCGCCGGCCGCCTCTGGTTGGCCGCTTCCGCTACCACCACGACTTCCCCTCGGGCCTGCTCGGCAACAAGCGGACCGTCATGGTCTATCTCCCGCCGGGTTACGACTCCCAAAGCGAGCGCCGCTACCCGGTCCTCTATCTGCACGATGGGCAGAACGTCTTCGATCCGGCCACGTCGTTCACGGGCGTCTCCTGGGAGGCCAACGACACAGCCGAGCGGCTCATCCTCACGCGCCGCATCCGGCCGCTCATCATGGTGGCGATCTACAACACGCCGGACCGCATCCACGAATACACGACCCATGCCGACGACAAGCTCCAAGGGGGGCGTGGCCAGCTCTACGGCCGGTTCTTGTTCGAGGAACTGAAACCCTTCGTCGACGCCAACTACCGCACGCTGCCCGACCGCCGGCACACGGGGCTGGCCGGCTCATCGCTGGGGGGCAAAATCTCCCTGGCGTTGGCTCGGGCCCACAGCGACCAATTCCGTATCTGTGCCGCCCTCTCTCCTTCGCTTTGGTGGGCGCGCGGCGCTCTGCTCCGCGACCTGGACGGCGGGCCGCGCTGGCTCCGCCGAATGCGCTTCTGGGTCGACATGGGCACCAAGGAAGGCAAGCTCCGCGGCGACATACCCTACGGCATCTCCCGCACCCGCAAGCTCGTCGAGCACTTCGACAAGGCGGGGCTCCTGCCCGGTTCGGACTACTATTACTGGGAAGTGGCGGACGGCGAGCATAGCGAAGGCCACCGGGCCCGCCGCTTTTACCAGGAGTCGCTCTTCTTTTTTGGGCGCCGCCGCCTGGGCCGCTGAACGCAAGCGCCTCATGCATCAGGGCTAGCGGCTTGCTGACACGTTGGCTAGAATTGCCTCGAAAGGCAAGAGCGATGAAACGAAAGGCGGCAATCCCTACCAACGACGATGGCGGGCGCACTAGGGCGAGAACGCCGAGCCCAGTGTTTGAAGTTCTATTCCGCGGCCCGGGCATTTACCCTGAGAAGATTCCGTTTGGCCTCCTGGCCCGCGCCTTATCAGCCGTCCAGCAGCTAGCAACCGGCGGCACATTCCCCGACCTAGCTGAAGAAGAAGATGAAGAACAGGAATCCGGCCCGATGCGGCTCTTGAAAGTCGCCCGCGGCTCTGCCGTCTTCCAATGTTGGACGCAGTCAGCCGAAACGGCCCGCCAGTCTCTCCGCGAGACGGGCCAAGTCATTGAGCATCCGAGGCAGCTTGGTTCGCGCGACTATATGCTGCGCCCGCTTGAGACGCTGAGCGCGGCCGCGCGGAAGCTCGGCTGCACCATCGTCATCAGAGAGCCGGGGACGCATTCGCGGTTCGCCGAAATCGAACCTCAATCCTATGACCATGTGTCGCGTGCCGTCTTCGTGAGCGGCGATACATCGATTATGGGCAAGGTGCAACGTGCCGGCGGCGCTACAGAAAGCAAATGCGCCCTTCGCGTGCCCTTTCAGCAACGACTGCTCTTCTGCCGAGTCGATGCGACCGAAACGGCAAGACAACTCGGCAGCCTCTTGTACAAGGATGTAGTGGTCTACGGAAACGCCGTCTTTGTGCGTGGCACGTCCCGCATCTTCTCATTCACGATCTATCGCGTCCACGAGTTGCAGGAGCAGCCACTGGGCGAGGCATTGCAAGAGATCTGGGATGCAGGCGCAAGCGACTGGGAAAACGTCCAAAACCCTAACGCCTTCCTCCGAGAGCTGAGGGAGGCGAGATGATTGCCGGCTTAGACACGCAAGCGCTCATATGGGCGATGCCGTGGTGGTCCATCAGGCCGAAACAGAATCAGGACGTGGAGGAAATGTCCCGCCGCGCTCGCATCCTTGTCCGCACGCTTGCATCCGAGAAAGCGAAGACCATTGTGCCGACAGTGGTTGTCTCGGAGTTCTTGGCAGGGATCTCAGAAGGCAAGCATGGCGAAGTGCTGAGCGCCTTGTCCTCCAAGTTCTTCTGTGCATCTTTCGACATTCGCGCCGCTGACCTAGCGGCACGACTGGCGATGAAGACAAGAGGCCTGCCAAAGGCAGAGCAAGGCGAACGGCAAATCCTCAGGGCCGACATTCTGATTGTGGCAACAGCCAAGATTGCAGGCGCGGCTGTGTTCTACAGCAACGACGCCAGATGCCGGAAGCTCGCCGGTCTAGCCGAGATGAAAGCGTTAGACCTACCGACGCACAGCGAGAATTTGTTCGAGAACAACCCAGCGTCGTCCGAACTGGACGACGGTTAAAAGCCGGTCTAGATGAAGCCAGCGCACTTGCAGCGGGTTCGGGCGAACTTCCTCCAGGCTTTTCAATTCCGCCGGAATCTAGCAGGCCGCAAACGAAAAAAGCACCCCGGCCACAACCGGGTTGTATACGGCCGTACATTAAGATAGACTGCGTTAGTTGCCTGACCGGTCGGGAGAGGGCCGGGGTGGAGTCAGACCACGACCCCCAGGCCCAGAGTGGACGCCGGGCAGCGTGGCAGAGCCCAGAAACCCTGTGAAATCCACGTGGCGCGAGCGTCCAAGAACGCCAGAACCCCTTGTGGCGCCCCTCTGGAGAGCCGTGGCGGTTGCGCCCCGAAGCGTGGAGACCCCGTGGCGAGCCCTGGAAACCCCGTCAGCATTCCTTGAGGCCCCGTCGGCACCCTCTGGTGAGGCCTGGGGGGCTCCCCATGACTTTCGGAAAAGCAGGCAGGCTCCCAGAGAATCGAGATGCACCCCACGCCGGTTGCCCTTGCATGTACGTCCGTCCTGACTATACTTGAGTTCATAGTGAACGGAATTCCTTCTCGCGGGGACCGCAACCATGTCCAGGCCCGACTTCAGCCAGCTTACCGAACGCCAGCGTGAGATCTACGATTTCATCCGGGAGAAGATCTCGACCCGCGGCTACGGGCCCACCGTGCGTGAGATCGGCGCCGCCTTCGGCATCAAGTCGCCCAACGGCGTCATGTGCCACCTCAAGGCCCTGCAGCGCAAGGGCATCATCCACCGGGAAGGGTTCTCGGCCCGAGCAATTGAACTGGTCGGCTTCCGGCCCGGCAAGAGCGTGCTGCCCCTGGTCGGTGACGTGGCGGCTGGCCCCCTCACGCTCGCCGAGGAACAGACCGAGGAACTCGAACTGGCCAGCCTCTGCAGCACCCGCAACTTCGCCCTCCGGGTCAAGGGCGAGTCGATGATCGAAGATCACATCGACGACGGCGACTTTGTCATCATCCGCAAGCAGAACACGGCCCAGAATGGCGATCGGGTGGTCGCCATGGTCAACGGCGAAGCCACCCTCAAGCGCTTCTACAAGGAACGCAATCGCATTCGCCTCGAGCCCGCCAACGGGCGCATGAAGCCGATCTACGTGGAACCGGGCAATGACGTTCACATTCTTGGCCTGCTCGTCGGCGTCGTCCGCAAGTGTTGAAACCAACGCCGTAGACGCTATCGGCCCCGGCTCAAGCTAGCCACCACGATCCGCGCGCCGGCCCCCATGATCCAGACCGGGATCAGGGCCCAGAGCGCGTACCAGCCCCACATGGCCCCCAGGGCCATGGTTGCCCCCGCGTTCACGTCTTGGTCTTGCACCCGCAGGCCGAGCCGCTCGATCTGCATCAGTTCGCAGAAGGCCTTGTGCCCGTTCTCGAGTTGGCGGGGGTTCTGGATCACGGCACTGCCGGCATGAACCACGTCGATGGCGTAGTACGAGCCGATGCCAAGGATGCCCAGGCCAAACACGCCCAGGATGAAGCGAAGAAAGCCGCCCATGCCGAAGCCCTGCTGTTCTGGGTGCGATTCGCTCATGATCAAACTCCAAGGCCTGGATTGGGGACGGGGCCATCAATCAACCATCGAGACGCGCGAGCCCATCGCCAGCGTGTCTCTCTTGCCCCGGCGCGATTCCTCGATCACGGCATGGATGAGCGGCCGGGCGAGCGGCGGGTGGGGCCCGATCTCGATGGCCTGTTCCAGAAGCGGCAGGGCCCGGGCGAGCCGCGCTTCATCGCGGTAGTGAATCTCTAGGAGCGGTTGGCCCGCTTCGACCTTGGCTCCCCGCTTGACATGAAGCAACACGCCGACGGCATGGTCGACCTTGTCTTCCATCCGTTCCCGGCCGGCCCCGAGGATCATGCTCCCCAGGCCCAGCTTCTCGGCATGAACGGCGGTCACGCCCCCGGCGCGGTCAGCGGTAAGGGTGCGACGGTGGGGCGCGGTCGGCAGCTTGCCATAGTCGTCCACGATCTCCTCGCTGCCCCCTTGCTGCCGGAGAATCTGGCGGAAGACGTCGAGCCCACGACCGCTGGAGAGAGCTTGGCGGATCTTATCGTCGGCCTCGGCCTGGTCCTTGGCCAACCCGCCGAGCCAGAGCATGGCCGCCGCCAGCTTGACGGACAAGGTGGCCACATCCTCCGGCCCCCGCCCCTTGAGCACCTCCAGGCTTTCGATGATTTCCAGACTGTTGCCCAAGGCCGTGCCCAGCGGCTGTTCCATGTCGGTGATGAAGGCCAGCGTGCGGACCCCTTCGTCGTGGCCGATGCCGACGAGCGTCTCGGCCAGCTCCTCGGCATCGTTGTAGTTCTTCATGAACGCTCCCTGCCCCACCTTGACGTCAATGACCAAGGCATCCACGCCCTCGGCGATCTTCTTGGACATGATCGAGGCGGCGATGAGGGGGATGCTTTCGACCGTGGCGGTGACGTCGCGGAGGGCGTAGAGAAGCTTGTCGGCGGGGGCGACCTCGGCCGTCTGCCCAATGAGCCCGCAGCCGACCTTCTCCATGGCTTGGCGAAACTCGGCGAGGGACAGGCCGACGCGGAAGCCGGGGATGGCTTCGAGCTTGTCGAGCGTGCCACCGGTATGTCCCAGGCCGCGCCCGGACATCATGGGGACCTTGCCGCCACAGGCGACGACGAGGGGTGCGAGGATGAGGCTGGTCTTGTCGCCCACGCCGCCGGTGGAGTGTTTGTCGAGCTTGGGGCCAGGGAGGTCGGACCAGTCGAGCCGGCTGCCCGAGGCGATCATGGCCGTCGTGAGGGCGGTGGTCTCGGCCGGGGAAAGTCCCCGGAAGAAGATGGCCATGAGCATGGCGGACACTTGGTATTTTTCCCAGTGGCCGAGGGTGGCTCCCTGGATGAAAGCTTCGATCTCGGCGGCGGTCAGGGTCTGATCGTCGCGCTTCTTGCGGATGATGTCCACGGCACGCATGAGGCTCTCCGGCAGCGAATGGAGGATCGTGCAGTGCAGTGTCGCCGAAGGCGGGCGACCGGTCAATTGGCAAGCGGGGGCGGTCGGCGGAGAGTGCCAGACTGGGAGCCTTGCCATGGAGCGGGTGAAGTAGTTTGGGGAGCCAAGCCGACCGGGTCCTCGACTCGGGCGGTCGCGGCCGAGCCGAGGCTGAACTTGAGGAAAACCAGGTCGGAAACGGCGGGCGACGGGCGGGCCTGGCCGCAGGATCGGCACTTCCGATGAAGAGGCTGGGAGCCAGCGGCCGATACCAAA